>CAZNSB010000209.1:0-8736 GCA_964575155.1 uncultured Planctomycetaceae bacterium
CTTCTACTTCGACGCGACCAGCTCCAACATGGATCGCGACCTGGACATTTTCATGGAGTTGGCCGTCTCTTACAGTCGACGTAAGAAACGACCACGCCGGTACCCGCCGTGGTTCCCGTAGCGGCGCCGGGGCCGCGGACCGGTCTGCCGGCGACTCAGGCAGAGGAAAGCTTCCAGAAGGATGACACAAGCCACACCGACGGAACGTGACACGGCTGATCCGTGCAGGCTGGAGGGGCGCTTGCAGGAGGCGGCCCCCCCCGGCGCGCCCCGGGCCCAGACGCTGGCGGCGTTCCGCCGCTCCGTGGGCAGGTTTCGGCAGGCCTACTCGTCGCTTCCGGCGCCGATGCGGGTCACCTGCCCCGTCTGCCGGGGGCTCGTCGAGGGCGTGTTCGAGCGGGTGGGCGGGCAGGTGGTGCTGACGTACCGCTGCGGGCGCTGCGGGCCCAGCCGGGAAGTCCACGCCGACACCGTCTGGTCGCGCGGACCTTCCGACCGCCCGGGCAGCGCCGAGCGAACCCTCGCCGGCGCGCCCATCCAGCCGGTGCCCCGCCGCCTGCCGAGAACCGTCGAGAGCCTCTGCCCCGAGTGCCGCAGGCTGATCCTCGGGCGCTGCTTCGTCGAGGGCGGGGCCGTCTACATGGAAAAGTCCTGCCCCGAGCACGGGTACTTCCGCGACTGCGTCAACTCCGACGCCCTGCTGTATGCCAAGGCGTCGTGGTGGACGTTCGAGGAGCACGCCGGGCAGGCCAGCCCCGCCCGCCCGGCGGGCGTGTGCCCGGGCGAGTGCGGGCTTTGCGGCCGGCACCAGTCGGCATCCTGCCTGGCGCAGATCGACCTGACCAACCGCTGCAACATGTGCTGCCCGATCTGTTTCGCCAACGCGGGCGTCGCCGGGTATGTGTACGAGCCCTCGCGCCGGCAGGTCCGCGAGCTGCTGCGGGCGCTGCGTGAGATGGACCCGTACCCGGCCACCGCGGTGCAGTTCACCGGCGGGGAGCCGACGATCCATCCGGAGTTCCTGGACATCGTCTCCGACGCCGGGCGGATGGGCTTCTCGCACATCCAGGTCGCCACCAACGGGCTGCTGCTGGCGGAGGAGGGCTTCGCCCGGGCCGCCGCCGACGCCGGCGTGCACGTGCTGTACCTCCAGTTCGACGGGGTCGGCGAAGAGCCCCACCGCCGGATCCGCGCGTATCCCGGCATCTGGGAAAAGAAGCTGGCGGCCATCGAGAACTGCCGGAAGTTCGGCATGAAGGTCTGCCTGGTGCCCACGGTGATCAAGGGCGTCAACGACGGCCAGGTGGGTGAGGTCTTTCGCTTCGCCGTAGAGAACATCGACGTTGTCAGCGCCATCAGCTACCAGCCCGTGAGCTTCTCCGGGCGGATGGACCCCTCGGAGCTCGCCGCCCGGCGGTACACCCTGGGCGACCTGGCCCACGACATCGCCGAGGCCTCCGGGGCGGTGCCGCTGCGCGACATGTACCCGCTGAGCATCGTGGCGCCGCTGGGGCAGTTCCTCCAGGCCCTCACCGGCGAGACGAAGATACGCCCCTCCTGTCACCCCGACTGCGCCTTCGGCACGTACTTCCTGGTCTCTCCGGACGGGCAGGCGGTTCCCTTCCCGCAGGTGATCGACGTGGAGGGCATGTTCACCGAGATGAACCGCATTGCCCGTCGGCTGGCAGGGCGGCGGGCGAACTGGCTCGACTGGCTGGGCATCCGGAGGATGTTCAACCGGCACTTCCGCCCCGACGCCGCCCCGGCGGGGCTGGACGTCCGTCGGTTCGTCCATACCCTCAAGGGCCTCGTGGACAAGGGCGTCGGCCGGGGCCAAGGGGAAAAGAGCACCTACCGGACACTGCTGTGCGCCGGCATGCACTTCCAGGACGGGTATAACTTCGACGTGCAGCGGGCGAAACGCTGCGTCATCCTCTACTCGACGGCCGAGGGAATCTTCCCCTTCTGCACCTACAACTGCGGGCCGGAGTACCGCAGGTTCGTCGAGTTCATCCATAAGCTCCCCGCCCCCCGCCGCCAGAACGACCCCTCCGACACACAGCCGGCGATGGAGAAAAGCCCATGAGAAAGATGGCAATCTCGCTGCTGGCCGGCGGGCTGCTGGCCGCGGCGGGCTGCCCTGCCCCGCCGCCGCCACCGGCTTCCCCCCGCCCGGCACTGAAGACCCACCGTGCCTCGAGGGACGGCCTGGTGGTCGAGCTCGTCCTGCCGGGATACAGCTTCGTCTGCGGGCAGGACCTCCCCGTCAAGGTCATCGCCCACAACCACAGCGAACGGGACATGGTCTTCCGCGCCGACAGCGGGGCGCTGGCCCACGTGAGGCTGTGGCGCCGCGCCACCGGCGGCTGGGAAGAGCTCCATCGCTTCCCCGAGACCGCCGTCCTCATCGCCACAAGCTGGACACTGAAGGCTGCCCAGACGCGCACCTTCCCACTGAACCTCCAGGTCGCCCCCGACTGGCCCACCCACGAGCCGCTGAGACTCACCGGCGAGCTGAACGGCTTTCCCGGCCTGACGCCCTCGGCCCTGATCGACGTCTACGCCGATCAGGCCGCGGGATCGCCCGCCGGCCAATAATCGCCTGCCACGGTCCGGCGATGTCTGCCTGCCCGCGCGAGGACACGGCACTCGTTGGAGGAGAGAAGTTGACAAGACCCGCCCAGCCCGATCGGCCCCGGCCGGCGCCGGCGAGCCCGCAGTACCACCACCCGCTGGAGGACTGGCTGGGCACCAGGCCGGTGCGCTGGCTGCTGGGCAGGCTCACCCGCCCCGGCCCGGGGGGCACCGCGCTGGAGCGGATCATCGCCACCTATGGCAACGCCCGGGGCTCGCGCTGGGAGCGGGTCAAGTACAGGCCCTTCCACTGGTTTCTGGATTGGATGCGCGGCAGGACGAGGGCGGAGACGTTCCGGCAGCGGGTGACCGACTTCACCCCGACCGTCCGCGGGCTGGTGACCACCGCCCGCAGCGTGGCGGAGTTCGGGCTGACCACGCCGCAGAGGTTCTCGGCCCCGCTGTTCGCCGTCTGGAACTTCACCAACCGCTGCAACCTCCGATGCAGGCACTGCTACCAGGACAGCGCCCGCAGGGCCAACCCCGACGAGCTGACGCGCCCGGAGAAGCTCGCCGTCGTGGACCAGCTCGGCGAGTCGTACGTGGCCATGCTGGCCCTGGCCGGGGGAGAGCCGACCATCAGCGGCGACTTTCTCCCGGTCCTCCGGCGAGCCGGCAGCTACGGCATGCACCTCTCCGTCGCCACCAACGGCGTGACGATGACGGATCGGCTGGCGGGGGAGATGGCGGACGCCGGCGTGCGGTACGTGGAGGTCTCGCTGGACTCGGTGGACCCTGCCCGGCACGACGCGTTCCGCGGCGTGGGCGGGATGTGGGAACGGGCCGTCCGCGCCGCCCGCGTCGTCGCCGCCACCCAGGGGCTCCGCCTGGGCATCGCCATGTGCGTCCATCGCGGAAACTTCCACGAGGTCCGCGACATGATCGAGCTGGCCGTCTCCCTCGGGGCCGGGTGCTTCGCCCACTTCAACTTCATCCCCGTCGGGCGCGGACTGAGCATGGTCTCCGGCGACATCACGCCCGCCCAGCGCGAAGAGCTGCTGGGGCTCCTCAACGAGACCATGCAGTCCGGGCGGATCGGGGTCATCTCCACCGCGCCCCAGCTCGGGCGCGTCTGCCTCGTCCACGCCGGCGACCACGGGCGGACCGCCTGCTCCCACGCCGGCAGCGGCAGCGGCGTCAAGGCGCGGGTAGTGGCCAAGTACCTCGGCGGGTGCGGGGCCGGGCGAACCTACGTCTGCATCGAGCCCAACGGCGACGTCACCCCCTGCGTCTACCTGCCCCACCGCGTCATGGGCAATCTCCGCCGGGCCGGACTCGTGCAGATCTTCCGCAGGGGCTACTACGAGCTGCTCAACGACCGCACCCGCCGCATCCACCACTGCCGAGACTGCGAGTTCGCCAACTACTGCGGGGGCTGCCGGGCGAGGTCCGACGCCTACTTCGGCCGGCTCGACGCCGGCGACCCGGGGTGCGTCTTCAACGAGGCCCACTGGAACGAGCTGGTCGCCTCCGGCGTCGTGGTGGAGGGAGGTTCCACCGCCCCGGAAGAAATCGAGCTCGCCCCGACGCGCCACGGGCTGGCGTGAGGGGGGCACCTGCCAACAGCGCCGAACGGCAGAGCCGCCGGCAGGGCGAGACCCCCTATGGCGTCTTTCCCGGGGCCCTGTGCGCCTGTGGAAGGGCCATTCGTCATAAGAGGTGACGAAGTCGTATCGGACGATGGGGAGATTGTGTTTCCGCAAGTTCCCCCGGATGTAACGTACGCACCTGCGCACGGCCTCCGGGTCGGACTTGTAGTGATCGCACACGTCGGCACTGAAGACGGGGTGGGCCTTCGGCGCCAGTTCCCTTCTGATCAGGCTTTCCCGTCCCGCTTCCTTGAGGAGGGACGCCATCTTCTCGCCCTTGAGCCGGTGTTTGCGGATGAGCAGGTGAACGTGATTGGTCAGCACCGCGCAGGCGTAGCAGGTGAACCGCTGTCGCCGAATCACCTCGCCGATCGCCTCCGTGAGGGCTTGACGCTCGGCGTCGCCAAACCACAGCACTTCATGTGCAAGATACGGCCGCGCCCTGCGGTAGTAGGCGCGAAGCTGCTCCAGCGACGGCTGTTTGCTCTTCCTCCCGAAATGCGTCTCCGCCAGCCGCGCCAGCTCGGGCGAATAGGTTTTCAGCGACAGGCTCCCCCGCGGGTCGTTGGGCAGCCAGTGCCCGTATCCCGTCAGAATCAGATGATGCGCGATCACCATGTTCTTTTCGTTCCCCGGACAGCCCGATCTGCGGCTCTGCCGTTCGGCGCAGTCAGGTTTCCTGCAACATTCTTCGATACAGCCTTTCGATCTTCTCCACCATCACCTCGTGGTCGAACATCCGTTTCGCCCGTTCGCGCCCGGCGGCGCCCAGCCGGCGGCGAAGGTCCGGGGCCGCCGCAAGCGTCTTGATGGCGGCGGCCAGCCCGCCGGCGTCCCCCGGCTCGAGCAGGACGCCGGTGTCGGCGTCCACCACCTCGGGGGCGCCGTCGACGTCGAAGCTGACGACGGGCCTGCCGGCGAGCATGGCCTGCGGCAGGGCGCGGGCCAGCCCCTCGCGGAGGGAGCAGTGGACGACGATGTCGCTGGCGTGCATGAGCAGGGGGATCCGCTCCGGCGGCAGCAGCCCGGTGAGGTGGACGCGCCCGGACAGGCGCGCCCGGCGAATGGCCCGCTCGATCCGCCCCCGCCGCCGCCCGTCGCCGACGAAACAGAAATGCACCCGCGGGTCGGCGATCCTCCCCGCCGCCGCCAGGACGTACTCGTGCCCCTTCAGCGCCGCCAGCCGGGCCACCTGCGTGACCAGCACGTCATCGGCGGAAAGGCCCAGCGACCTGCGGAAGGCCCCCACGCCGTCGGGGGCGGCGAGGAACTCGTCGATCTTCAGCCCGCTGTAGATGGTGGTGTACTGCCCTGCCGCCCCGACGCCGGCCGCCAGGGCCTTCCGCGTCATCGCGTCGGCGACGGAAATGATCGCGTCGGAGCAGCGGGCGGCGCGGCGTTCGAGGGCGACGTACAGCCGGTTGACGAAGGGGTTGTTGTACGGGTGGAACGGGAGCCCGTGGAGGGTGTGGACGATCTTCATCCCGGCAAGGGCGCCCCCGCGGGAGCGGACCTTCCACGCCGCCCGCCGGGCCAGGATGCCCGCCTTGGCCGAGTGCGTGTGCACCACGTCGGGCGCGAGCTGCCCCAGCAGCCTCTCCAGCTTTCGCAGCGCCCGGAGGTCGCGGAGGGGGCGGATTTGCCTTTGCAGCGGATCGACCACGTGGATCGGATACCCGCCTTCCCGGGCACGGGTGAGCAGCTCGCCTTCCGGGCCGCGCGCCGGGCCGGCGATCAGCGTCACCTCGTGCCCGCGCGCGGCCAGGCCCTCGCAGGTCAGCAGCGTGTTCTCCTGCGCCCCGCCCAGGATCATGCGGGTGATGACGTGGAGGACCTTCATGGAGCGTACATGTCACATCGCGCGGCAAGTGGCGTCAAGCGGCTTCCGATGGGGTGCTCATTCGGCGGTGGCGGGAAGAGGCGGGGGCTCGACCTCGCCGGTCTTCTTGAGCCCGCCCAGGCCGAAGCGGGCGGCGGCGCGGTAGAGGGTGGTGTACAGGGTGGGCACGACCACGAGGGTCAGCAGGGTGGCGAAGGCCAGCCCGAAGATGACGGCGATGGCCATGGAGGCCCAGAACTGGCTGGACTCGCTGCGGGTGCTGATGAGGCTGGAGAGCCTGGTCGGGTCGAACTTGTGGATGTTCAGGCTGATGCCGGTGGCCATGGGGATCAGCCCGAGGATGGTGGTGGTGGCCGTCAGCAGGACGGGGCGGAGGCGGGTGACGCCGGCCTGGACCGCGGCCGACATCACCTCCATGCCGCGGCGCTGGAGCTGCCGCGTGTAGTCCAGCAGGACGATGGCGTTGTTGACGACCACGCCGGCTAGGCTGATCAGGCCCACCCCGGTCATGATGATGCCGAAGGGCATCCGGCAGAGCAGGAGCCCGGCGAAGACCCCGATGGTGGAGAGGATCACGGTGAACATGATGATGAGCGGGGCCGAGAGGGTGTTGAACTGGGTGACCAGGATGAGCACGATCAGCAGCAGGGCCAGCGGCAGGGCCCGCCCGAAGAGGAACTGCCGGGCCTTCTCCTGCTCCTCCTGCTCGCCGGCGTAGCGGACGAGGTAGCCGGGGGGCACCTGGAGGCGCTCGCGGCGCGTCAGCAGCGTGGGGAAGGCCGCCTCCAGCAGCAGCCGGTTCAGGCGGCGGACCTCGTTCGCCCTGAGGTCGTTGCGTTCGCGCTGGAGCAGCTCGCGGGCCTGCTTGTCCAGCTCGGTGCCGGCGAAGTCCTCCTGCCGGTAGAGGTCGCGCCGTCCGAGGAGGCCCTTGAGGGCGGCGACAATGCTCTTTTGGGCCTTCTTGTCGGCCTTGCCGGCATCGGCCACCTCTCGAATGGTCCGGCGGACGTCGCCGGTGAGTCCGCCCAGCAGGCCGGGCTCCAGCAGCTCCCGGACGCGCCGGACGGGGGCGGCCCGGGCGTCGGCGAGCTTTCGGCAGAAGGCGGGGAGGTCCTTGATGTCGCTGGAGAGGAGGGAGGCGTATCCCAGCGGGTCGAGGCGGGCCTGGGCGTCGGCGAGCACGGCCGGGCCCAGCCGGCCCTCGGCGTCCGCCGTCAGCGTCACCACCCGCGTCTGGTTGATCCGGTGGATCGTGCCGAACCCGGGGCGGTAGTCGAACGTGCCCAGGGAGCTGAGCGGGACGGCGTGGCCGGTGTTGCTGGGGACGTGCAGGCGGAAGAGGTCCTGGATCTTCTCGCGCTGGGAGCGTGGCAGGCGGATGGTGATGTCGTACTCGTCGTTGAATTGGCGGTAGGTGCCGACCTCCCGGCCGAAGACGGCGGTCTTGAGGAAGTTTCCGATGATGGTCGGGTTGAGCCCGAGCAGGGCGGCGCGGCGGCGGTCGACGCGGAAGCTCAGCTCCGGGCGGGTGACCTCCAGGTCGGAGCGCAGGTTGACCAGCCCGGGGACGTCGGCGATGAGGCCCTTGGCCTTTTCGGCGAGCCGCTCGAGGGTCTTGAATTCCCGTCCGATGATGCGGACGGTGACGGCGGCGCCGGTGGGGGGGCCTTCCTTCTCCTTCTCGACCTTGATCTCGGCGCCGGGGATGTCGGCCAGCACCTGGCGGATTTCCTTGACGGCGTCGGCGGACTTTCGCTTGCGATCCTCGTAGTCGTGGAACAGCACGGTGACGTTTCCGACGTGCGGCCCGGTGGAGGCGCCGGTGAGGGTGAACCCCCCGGCCGAGCCGACGTTTGTGACCACGTGCTGGATGTCCGGGCGGAAGGGCTCCAGCCTCCGCTCGACGATCCGTGCGATCCGGTCGGTCTCGCGGACGTTGGTGCCCTGGGGGCAGCGGATGTTGATGATGGCCCGGCGGGGGTCGAACTCCGGGAACAGCTCCACCCCCGAGCCGCGCTTCGCGTAGGTGACGCCCAGCCCGACCAGCAGCAGCACGGCGAGGAGGAGCGTCGCCGGCCAGTGCCGCAGCGCCGCCCGCAGCAGGCCCTTGTAGCACTGGATGAGCCCGTGCTCGCGGGGCTTCCGGCGGGCGCCGGCGTCGGAAAGCATGGAGCAGACGGTCGGGCTGATGACCATGGCCACGAAGAGCGAACTGGTCAAGGTGATGATGACGGTGACGGGCAGGTACTTCATGAAGTCGCCCATGATCCCAGGCCAGAAGGCCAGGGGGGTGAAGGCGGCCAGCGTCGTCGCCGTCGAGGTGATCACCGGCCAGGCGACCTCGGCGGTGCCCATCCGGGCCGCGTCGATCCGCCCGTAGCCCAGTTGGCGGTGGCGGAAGATGTTCTCCACGATGACGATGGCGTTGTCGACGAGCATGCCCAGGGCGAGGATCAGGCTGAACAGCACGATCATGTTGAGGGTGTACCCCAGCGCCGTCAGCACGGCGAAGCCGATGAGCATGCTCATGGGGATGGCCAGGGCGACGACCAGGCTGGTCCGCCAGTCCATGAACAGCACCAGCACCAGCACCACCAGGATCAGCCCGGAGACGACGTTGTTCTCCAGGTCGGCGACCATCATGCGGATGTCCTTGGACTGATCCAGCGTGAT
>CAZNSB010000210.1:0-6201 GCA_964575155.1 uncultured Planctomycetaceae bacterium
TCTCCGGGAGGCCGAGAAGACGCTGCTGCTGGCGACGGTGGCGGCCGAGGGGCTCCACGGCGAAGCCCGCGTCCGGATGGACGCGACGTACGTCGTGGACAAGGACCTAAACACCATCGCCGTGGACACTTCCACCGGCGTCGGCCAGGACATCGCCAGCATCTTCACGGCCTACGTCATCAAGGAGCTCGGCCAGGGCAAGTTCATCGTGCGGCGGCTGAGCCGGGAGGACCAGCCATGACCGCCTCCAACCGCACCTCCCTCAGCCCGCCCGTCCGCAAGGTCGCCTTCGGCAAGATCGAGCCGCAGGGGCACCGGGTCGGCATCTTCGGCCCGGGCGGCGTCGGCAAGACGACGCTGGCGGCGACCGCGCCCGGGCCGGTCGGGTTCCTCGACCTGGACGACTCGCTGCCGATCCTGCTGCCGTCGCTGGGCGACCTGGACGTCCGTCGCGTGGCCGGCATCACCGGCTGGCAGGACATTCGGGACGCTCTGCACTCCGGCGGCTGGGAGGACGTCCGCACCATCGCCATCGACTCGGCTACCAAGGCCGAGGAATTGGCCCTGGACTGGACGCTCAAGAACGTCAAGCACGAGAAAGACGGCGTCGTCATCCGCCGGATCGAGGACTACGGATACGGCAAGGGCTATCAGCACGTCTATGAAACATTCCTGACGCTGCTAGGCGACCTCGACGTTCATGTCCGCGCCGGCCGGAACGTCGTGCTGATCATGCACGACTGCACCGCCTCGGTGCCCAACCCCCGCGGCGAGGATTGGCTGCGGTGGGAGCCGCGGCTCCAGAACCCATCCAGCGGGAAGGCCTCCGTTCGGTTGCGCCTCCGCGAATGGCTCGATCACCTGTTGTTCGTCGCCTACGACGTGGACGCCAAGGACGGCAAGGCCAGGGGGAGCGGCACGAGGACCATCTTCCCCCAGGAGCTGCCGTTCTGCATGGCGAAAAGCCGCACCCTCGCCGAGCAGATCGAGCTCGTGCAATTCGACACCGCCCTCTGGACCAAGCTCTTCGGCCCCCGGGCCTAGAAGGAGATTCCGATGATTCCCAACCGAGAAGGGCTGTTCAACGCCTACCCCGTCGAGGTGGGCGTCGACGAGACCGGCCCCAACAAGCTGGCCACCTGCATCATCAGGTTCCACATCTACCAGGAGCTCCAAAGCTCCGGCGAGTGGGACGACTGCGACGCCGACAACCTGGAAATCACCGGGTACTTCTACCTGGAGAAGAAGGACGGCTCGCTCAACAGCATCACCATCGACTCCCTGAAGGCAGCGCTGGGCTGGGATGGCCGTGATCCGTTCTCGCTCCAGGAAACCGACCTCTCCCAGCACGCCGTGCAGCTGAAGCTGGCCTTCGAAGAGTACAACGGCAAGACCCGACTCAAGGTCCAGTACCTCAACCCCTTCGGGTCCACCGGCACCGGCGGGGTCAAAAAGGCCGACGACGCCACCAAGACGTCGATCCGCAACCGCCTCGGCTCCAAGCTCCGTGCGGTGGCCGGGCCAGCGCAGGCGGCGCCGCCGAAGCTGCCGCCGGCCAAGCCGAAGGCACCGTCCGGACCCCCGCCGACTCCCGCCCCGGAGCCGACCGCCGAGGCCGGCCCCGAAGCCACCATGGCCGAGGCCTGGGAGGAGTTCGTCAAGCACTGCGACCCCGAGAAGTGGGACCAGGAGGCCGTCGAGAAGGAATGGTTCCGCATCCTCGCGGAGCTGTTCCCCGGCAAACAGCCCGACGAGCTCAGCGCCGCCGAGTGGGCGGTCATGCGCGACGAGGGGGCCGGCAGGATTCTGCCGTTCTGAGGCGACCATCAATGCGGAAGACCTGCTTCAAATGCGACAAGACCCTACCGCTAACCGAGTTCTATGCGCACCCGCAAATGGCCGACGGCCACCTCAACAAGTGCAAGGAGTGCACGCGGTCCGACACCCTGCAGAACCGAAGGAGGCGGGCTGACTATTACCGCGAATACGACCGCTCCCGTAGCGGCTTGCCGCACAGGGTTACCCGGCGGAATGAGACATGCATGCGGCAGAGAACTGAGGAACCGGAGAAATATCGGGCACGAATGGCGGCGCACAAGGCCTTGCGCGAGGGGCGCATCCGGCGGGAGCCGTGCTACTTTTGCGGCTCCACCACTGATCTGGAGATGCACCATCCCGACTACGGCCAGCCCCTGAGGGTGTACTGGCTGTGCAGGCTGTGCCACCGGAAGGTGGACAACATGACGAAGCTCGGCGTGGCCGCGGGGAACAACATCGATCCAGACGCCAGCGAATCCGTTCTGGGTTCGGCCCGTGGTGCATAGAGACCGCAGTTGCATTGCATCGCGCGTTGGTGGCTCGGCGGCGAGTCGCCGCGGCGTGCCGGGCGCGTGAGTCCTACACGCGATGTGCCGGGATCGGCCGGGCAGGCACGAGCGCCGCGGCACGGGCAGGTGCGGGTGTGGCCTGGGCTCATTACCCCGGCTTCCGGTTCGACTCCGGCGCCTGCCAATGGAGCAGACACGCATGACCCCATCGGACACCAAGGACATCTTGCGCTCCAACCGGGAGCCCACGCCGGGCAGGGCGACGAGCGACAGCCACCGCTACCCGGGGCACGAGAACCGGATGGCCAGCCACGTCCGCCGCGTCTGGAACCATGCCTGTGAGCGTACAGACGGCAAGCGCTGCCGGGACTGCATCTACCGGAGGAAGCGATGATCGCCTCGACCCCTCGCCTCCAGCTTCGCGACTACCAGCAGCGCGCGGTCGACAACGTCATCGCCGCCCTCGACCGCCGGCCGCTCCTGGTCAGCCCCACCGGCAGCGGCAAGACCACCATGGCCACCGAGATCGTCGAGCGGCTCGGCGTGCCCACGCTGTGGATGGCACACCGGAAAGAACTCATCGACCAGGCGGCCGAGCGGCTGGAAGCCCACGGGCTGAAGACCGGTATCGTCATGTCGGGCTACGAGCCCGACCCGGGCGCCCAGGTCCAGGTGGCGTCCATCCAGACGCTGGTGCGGCGGGACAAGCCGCCGGCGGTGCTGATCGTCGTGGATGAGGCGCACCACTGCGCCGCCGACAGCTACCAGAACGTGCTGGCCGAGTATCCTGAGGCCCGTCTTCTGGGCCTCACGGCCACGCCCTTCCGGCTGGACGGGCGTGGGCTCGGCGACCTGTTCGGCGAGTTGGTGATCGCCGCTTGGCCGGATGAGCTGTGCGACTCGGGCGTGCTGCACAAGCCTCGGGTATGGGCGTCCAAGGCCCCGGACCTGCGGGGGGTCCGTGTAGTGGCGGGCGACTACAGCCTGGGCGCCTTGGCCGAACGGTCGAACACCGCCGAGCTGAACGCCGACATCGTCGAGACCTGGAAGAAGCGCTCCGCCGGCATGCGGACCGTGGCCTTCGCCGTGGACATCGCCCACTCGCTGGCGATCACCAAGGCGTTCCAGGATACCGGCGTCCCCGCCGAGCACCTCGACGGGTCGACGGCCCGTTCCGAAAGGGACGCTGTCCTGGGGCGACTTCGTCGGGGCGAGACGCGGGTCGTGTCCAACTGCATGGTGCTGACGGAGGGCTGGGACCTGCCCGCCCTGGAGTGCGCCGTCATCGCCAGGCCGACGGCCAGCCTGAACCTGCACCTCCAGATGATTGGCCGCGTCATGCGGGCCTGCGAAGGCAAGGACGGCGCCATCGTCCTGGACCACGCCGGCAACCACCACGTCCACGGCCTGGTCACCCGGCGGCTGAACTACACCCTGTCGGACGAGAAGGTCGGCTTCTCCGAGCCCTTGGGCCTGCGGCGCTGCGGAGAGTGCGGGCTGCTGTTCGAGACCTCCAAGCCGTGCTGCCCCGAATGTGGATGGGTGCCCGTCGCAACCGGGGCTGGTCAGCGGCACCGGCCGGCGATTCACGGCTCGGGCGAGCTGGCCGAGTTCGACGACACGTCCTTCGAGTACCGCCGCCAGGTATGGGTGCAGATCGAGGCCCAGCGGATGGCCAGCGGCTACAAACCCGGCTGGAGCTTCTACCGATTCAAGGACCGCTTCGGCGTCAAGCCAGTGGTGGCCGATGGCGACCTGATTGATCCGTCGCGGGCGACCTACGAGCAGAAACGCGCCGTCTACAAGCAGTTCGTGTGCATCGCCCGTGCGCGGGGGTACAAGGTCGGCTGGGCAGCCCACCGGTTCAGGGACACCTTCCGGCACTGGCCCCAAGGCTTCGTCCAGGCCGTGCAGGAGGATCTGCGCGTCCGCACCCAGCCAGAGATGGAATCTGTCACCTGATCGCCTTGGCTACTTCCGGCGTCGGATGAGCACCAGGCCACCCAGAGACAGCAGGCATAGGGTGACAGGCTCGGGGACTATCGCAAAGCCCATGGAATTCGAAATGGCCCATGATTGGCTATCACTGCTCTCCGTCACGAGCATGGCGCTTATACAGTACTCATCTGACTGAAAACCCCAGAAGACATCAGTTGATGGCTGAACTTGCCAGTCTTGGAGGATATCGCCGTTCGGGTCAATCAATCTGATCTCCACCTGTTGGGCGGAATCGATTACCATGGCGTACCCAGCAAGCGGGGTACTGAAATCGATGCGTATGCTGTCCGTGCTGGTGCTGTCCAGGTTGGGGCGGAGTGTCGGAAAACTGCGATCATGGTAGATTATGCCAGCAGTTCCACCGGCCTTCGAAAACCTCACGCTCATCTCCGCAGCGTCGAGCCATACTCCATCAACATCTTTGCCATTGTAGGTTTGCTCGCCGAAGCTCCAAACCCAAATTCTCATGTACGGAACCCCGATGGCAAGCCATCCACTTAGCATATCGGCATTCCATGCATCCATGTCGGCCCAGGTCTTCTGCTGGATAGTTGCGCCGGGTGCCGCCAACGAAAGGATGGATACCAGCAAGACCGCAATGCAGGCTTTCGTGCCCATCGTTCCCTAGCCTCCAGAATGCAAGTCCATGTTATGGCGACCAGTGGGAACTTGGCCGATGCGGCCTAGGCAGGCATGCGCTGGAGCGAGTAACGCTCCTGCCCTCACGTAGGATTGCTCCGCCGCTCCCCAAGCGGTCGTGGAGCACCTAGCATCCTATCACCAACCGGGGGTTCCGTCAAGATCAAAACCGCCATCAAAACCGGGAGCTTGACAGCGGCGGGTTCACGCCCCACCCGACAGTTCCGGCCGCCCACTGGTAGGTAATGGGGGAATGCCTTCGCTGTCAGCCAGGTTGAAGTCCCGGATCGCCGCGCGGATCAGGCTCCTGACGCCCCGGTTCGGGCGGGCGGGCAGCCCGATCCCGGGCTCGCAGTACGTCCGGTGGTACTGCCAATCCTGCGGCGAGCCGATGCGGGTCAGCCGTGACCCCTGGCCGCCGACCTACCTGATCTGCGAGGTCTGCGGCGACCGCCACGGCTACGTGCCAGAACGGAAGGCCAGCCCGATTGACGACGTCGGCGGCTACCAGGCCAACGCCATTCGCGCCCTGGAGGGCGACTGATGGCGTCGGCGCCCCAGACGAAGAAGTCGGAGAAGGCCCTCCAGAACGACATCCTCCGCGCCTTCGGCACGCTGCCGACCGTCCGGCTGTGGCGTCAGAACTGCGGCGTGGCGCGCGTCGGCACGCGTGTCATCCGGTTCGGGATACCGGGCCAAGCGGACCTGACCGGCATCCTGCCCGATGGCCGGCGGCTGGAGATAGAGGTCAAGTCGCCGACCGGCCGGCAGACGCCCCAGCAGCGGGGCTTCCAGGCCATGATCGAGAAGTTCAACGGCATCTACATCCTCGCGAGGTCCACCAATGACGTCAGACAACGGCTCGAAGGCCTGGGCATCGAGCTCCCATAGCACGCTAGCGCAGAACATCGCGCACGGCTACGAGCTGGGCTGGTCCTTCACACCTCTTAACGGCAAGCGTCCGAAGCTCAAGGCATGGCAGGATCGCCCAAGGGAGGCGCTCGAGGAAGCAGTAAGCAATTCCAAATAGGAGACGGGCATGGCGGAGGGCGCCACGAAAACGGTGCTGGGCTTGATGACGGGCATCTGGGCCTTCGGCATCACCGGCCTGTTCACGCAGGGGCTGCAAGGCATGGCGCGTACCGGCGAACTCGAGCAGGTCTGCATGAGTCCCTACGGGCTGGTCACCAATTTCCTCGCCCGGTCTTTTGTCCTGGCGGTGAACAGCATCCTCTCC
>CAZNSB010000210.1:6211-8721 GCA_964575155.1 uncultured Planctomycetaceae bacterium
CCGCCCTCGGAATCGAATCCTGACAGCTCGTTGGCCGCCAATGTGCGGCTCGGTCACGAACAGGGCTGGTCTTTCACGCCCCTGGCAGGCAAGCGCCCGACGCTGGAGGGCTGGCAGAAGCGCCCGCGAGAGACGCTCGAGGGAGCCCTGGCCTGGGCCGCGCAGGGCAACGTCGGCCTGAGGACCGGCCAAGCCAGCGGCGTGGTGGTGATCGACGTGGACCCGGGCGGGGACGTCTCCGGCCTGGACCTGCCCGGCACCGTCACGGCGCTGACCGGCAGGCCGGGGGCGTACCACCTCTACTACCTCTGCGACCGGCCACTCGGCAACTCCAGCGGCAAGCTCGGCCCGCACATCGACGTGCGTGGCGATGGCGGGCAGGTGGTGTTCCCTGGCTCGGTCCATCCCGACACGGGGGCGCCATACACCTGGGCCGAGGGGCACGAACCCTGGAACGTCGAGGTAGCCCCTCTGCCGGCGCATGTGTACGAGAAGCTCACGGCCCCCAAGAAGCCCAACGGCAAATCCAAGGCCCCGGCCTCCGCGGCGCCCCCTGAAGCGCCCGCCAAGGCCAAGCATTACGCCTTGACGGCCATGAAGATGGAGCTCAACGCCGTCCGTACGGCCATGGCGGGCAGCCGCAACGAGACGCTCAACAGGTCCGCCTTTAGCCTGGGCACGCTCATCGGCGGCGGATACCTCGACCGGGCCGAGGTCGAGCAGGCCCTGATGGCGGCGGCCGAGGCGTGCGGCCTGATCGCCGACCCCGACGACGGCCCAGAGATAACCCGCAAGACCATCTGCAGCGGGATCGAGGCGGGGATGCGCGAGCCCCGACGGATCGACCTGAAGGAGCGGCCGCCCGGGCCGAACGGCGCGCTTCAGGCGGGCGACTACATCCTGACGCCCGGGCCGCACAAGGACGACCAGGACAACCACATCGAGCGGTCCAACGCCGACTTCGCCGCCGAGGTCCTCTCGCGCCTACCGGCGGACGCTGTGTACCGCCGGGACTTCATCGCCGGCGAGATTGCTGGGCCGCCGGGCAAGCGCAAGTGGGTGGAGTTCTCGGCCGACCGCATGCGGATCGTCTCGGACAGCCACGTCAAGCTCGGCAAGTGGGTCACGCACCGCCAGACCAAGGAGCAGGTGCTGCTGTACCAGGCCTCCACCAAGGACCACGCCGGCCTGGTCATTGCCCACGTCCAGAACGCCCCCGGCGTCCGCGACCTGCACCTGATGGTGGCGTACCCGGTCTACGGCCCCGGCTTCCGGCGCATCGAGCCGGGTTGGCGCGACGGCCTGTACTACGACGAGCCGGATGACCTCCACGAGCTGACGGCCGAGACGGACTGCGAGGTCATCCACAACGTCCTGCACGACCTGGTGGTGGACTTCCCCTTTAAGACCCCGGCCGACCGGGAGAACTTCTTCGGCCTGCTGCTGACGCCCATCGTGGCCCCCGCCATCGATGGCAGCCGGCCGATGCACCTGCTCAACGCCCCCATCGAGCGGACGGGCAAGAGCAAGCTGGTCAACGAGGTGTTCGGGCTGATCATCACCGGCCGGGACACGCCCTCCATGCAGATCACGGACCGCGAGGAAGAGCGTGAGAAGCGCATCCTGGCGATGCTGCTCCAGGGCGAGACGCTCATGCACCTGGACAATCTGCCGCACTACATCGACTCGCCGGCCCTGTCCAGCCTGCTGACGACCAAGTGCTTCTTGGGGCGCATCCTGGGCTTTTCCCGGAACGTCTCGCTGCCCAACCACCTGACCGTTGTCGGCACCGGCAACAACGTGCAGGCCTCCGGGGAGATCGCCAAGCGGGTCGTCCCCATCATGATCGAGCCGACAACGGCCAACCCTGAGGCCCGCACTGACTTCCAGCACCCGGACATCCGCTCCTACGCCCGGCGGCAGCGGCGCGCCGTCCTGGAATGCCTGCTCGGGCTCGTGGAGAACTGGCTGGCGGCGGGCAGACCGGCGCACGCCAACCGGCTCGGGGGCTTCGAGAGCTGGTCGGAGACCGTCGGGGGCATCCTCCAGGTCAACGGGCTGCGGGCCTGGCGGACGAACGAGGCCGGGTGGCGGGAGCGGGCCAACCCGGGCGGCTCGGAGATGGAGGCGTTCGTGAGGGCCTGGCACGAGGCTTACGGAGGCCAGGAGGTCGAGCCGCAAGACCTCCGAGAGCTGGCCCGGTCCTCCAGCCTTTTCGGGCACATCTTCGCCAAGCGGGCCGACGCGGCGATCAACGTGGCCTTCGGCCGGATGCTCAGCCGCCACACCGACGCCCCCGTGGCGTCCTGGTACATCCGCCGGGCGGGGGCGAGCAACCACGTGAAGTACCACCTGAAGGAGATCAAGTGAGCGACGGCGGGCTGACAGAGCGGCGCGCACGGGCCGAGCGTGAGGGCCTTGAATCCTCCCGATTCTCCCTTTCCTCCCGACAGCCGCGGCGCGCACGGGCCGAGCGTGAGGGCCTTGAATCCTCCCGATTCTCCCTTTCC
>CAZNSB010000211.1:0-8709 GCA_964575155.1 uncultured Planctomycetaceae bacterium
CCTTGACGATGCGGGCAACCTCGCGCACGCTCCCGGCGTAGTCGGCCATGTCCATCATCGCCATCGTGCTGACGGCCGCGTCGAAGGAGGCGTCCCCGAACCGGCTCAGGTCATTCCCGGAAAGCACGTGATACTCGATGCCCATCGGCTCGGCCGCCTCGCAGGCCCGGGCCGCGGCGACCATCTTCTCGCTGATGTCCACGCCGACCGTTCGGGCGCCCCGCTTTGCCACCAGCCGCGTGTTCGTGCCCTCACCGCACCCCACGTCCAGCACCCGCAGCCCCGCGACCTCCGGAAGCATGTCGAGGAAAGCGGGGTTGTTGACACGGTCGCGGTACGCGTCGTAGCCGGCGCGGACCGCCCCCGTCCAGTCCGGGGCGTTCTCGTCCCAGAACCTCGCGACGCCCCTGTCGTCCATTCCCTACCTCGGCGTGTCTTTATTGACCTTCCTCGTCTTCCGGGGACGCTGCGCCAGCCTGGCCGGGCCGGCCTTGGGCGGGGTGACGATCTTTCGGGCGTCTTCCTCGCTGAAGTGCCTGCGGACGAACCGCTCGACGTCAAAGGCCTCCCACCAGCAGTCGAAGATCCTCCGGCAGGGCAGGGGAGCGGCGGGCGCGCGGCAGTAGGCGAAGTCGACGTCGTGGCCCAGCATGGGGCATCGCCGCCTTCGATGATCGTGCCTGGCGATATCGTCCTTCATCGAGCCGCTCTTCCATGAAGCAGCCGGGGCGTTCCGGCCCGGCCTCAGCCGGCCGCGCCGCCCTATTCTACCAGATTGTAGGCCGGCTCCGGAGGGTTCGTCGGAGGGAACTGCCCGGGCGCCGCCCGCGGGCGATCAGGGAAGCTGTGGGCATGAGCAGGCGCCCAGCGGGGCCGCCGAGGGGGGGCTCAGGGCGGAGGCCATGCCGACAAGTCGTCCCCGCCCCTGGCCCGGCGGGCCTTCCTTGGGGGCGCCGTGCGCTGTATCGTGGATGTGTGCGGGCGGGGCGGGACGCCGGCCCAAAGCGCCGCGTCCGAGGCGGCGGATCGGACAATGCGCGTAATCATAAGAGGGCGAATAGCCGATGAAGTCTACTGGCGATTTAGAGGATAGGTGTGCGCAGGTTCTGCTGGAGCAGAGGAACAGCGACGGCACATGAGACCGCTGCGGACGTTCAAGGTTGAGCCGTCTCTTCCGGAAGAGCTCGCCGGGCTGATCGAGCTTGCCCACAACCTTCGCTGGACCTGGCGCGGCGAGATCCGTGAGGTCTTCCGCCGGCTGGACCCGAAGCTGTGGGAGGCCACCACCCACAACCCCGTGGCCATGCTCGGGCAGATCGACCAGGCGCGCCTGGACCGCGCCAGCAGGGACCCCGGGTTCATCGCCCAGTACCGCCGCGTCCATGCCGAGCTCGAGGAGTACCTCGGGAAGGCCTCCTGGTGGGACGAGAACTACGGCCGGAGCGAAAGGCCGCGCGTCGCCTACTTCTGCGCCGAGTTCGGGCTGACCGAGTGCATCCCGAACTATTCCGGCGGGCTGGGCGTCCTGGCCGGCGACCACCTCAAGAGCGCGTCGGAGTTGGGCGTTCCCCTGGTGGGCGTGGGGCTGCTTTACCAGAAGGGCTATTTCCGCCAGCGGCTGAACGCCGACGGCTGGCAGTTGGAGTTGTTCCCGCGGAACGATTTCTACAACCTGCCGGTGGCGCTGGTCCGCAAGGGCGATGCATCCGGACAGGCGTCCGGCGGCGAGGAGCCGCTGACGGTGGAGGTGGAATTCCCCGGACGGGCGGTGAAGGTGCAGGTGTGGGTGGCCCACATCGGACGCGTGAACCTGTACCTGCTGGACACCAACGTCCCGGAGAACTCCCCCGAGGACAGGCAGATCACTGACCAGCTCTACGGCGGCGACCAGGAGACGCGGATCCGGCAGGAGATGATCCTGGGCATCGGCGGGGTCCGGGCCCTGGCGGCCATGGGCATCCGCCCGGAAGCCTTCCACATGAACGAAGGGCACTCGGCCTTTCTTGGCCTGGAGCGCATCCGGATGCTCGTGGCCGAGGAGAACGTGTCCTTCGAGGCCGCCCGCGAGGCGGTATCGGCCTCCAACGTGTTCACCACCCACACGCCCGTGCCGGCCGGAAACGACGCCTTCGAGCCCTGGCTGGTGGAAAGGTATTTCCTCCCATACTGGGAGAAGCTCGGGTTGACGCCCGAGCAGTTCCTGGCGCTGGGCCGCCAGAACGGCAGCAACGGCGATGAGCCGATGAACCTCACGGTGCTGGCCCTCCGCCTGAGCAACCGTCGCAACGGCGTCAGCAGGCTGCACGAGGAGGTCAGCCGAAAGCTCTGGGCCGGCGTCTGGCCCAGCCTGCCCGTGGACGAGGTCCCCATCGGTCACGTCACCAACGGCATCCACACCGGAAGCTGGATCAGCTTCGACCAGGCCGGTCTGTACGACCGCTACCTCGGGCCCGACTGGCAGGAGCAGCCCGCCGACACGCGGATCTGGGAGGCCGTCGACCAGATCCCCGATACCGAAGTCTGGCGGACCCACGAGCGTCGGCGGGAGCGGCTGGTGGCGTTCGCCCGCCGCCGGCTGCGCGACCAGCTCACCCGGAGGGGCGCCGGAGCCGCCGAACGGGGCGCCGCCGAGGAGGTCCTGGACCCCGAGGCCCTGACCATCGGTTTCGCCCGCCGGTTCGCCACCTACAAGCGGGCCACCCTCATCCTCCAGGATTCCGAGCGGCTGGAGCGGCTGGTGAACGACCCGAAGATGCCGGTGCAGATGATCTTCGCCGGCAAGGCGCATCCCCGCGACAACCCCGGCAAGGAGCTCATCCGCCAGCTCGTCCACATCGCGAGGCAGCCACAGTTCAGAAGGAGCATCGTCTTCCTCGAAGACTACGACATGAACCTGGCGCGGTACCTGGTGCAGGGAGTGGACGTCTGGCTGAACACGCCGCTGAGGCCGATGGAGGCCTCCGGCACCAGCGGCATGAAGGTCGCCGCCAACGGCGGGCTCAACGTCTCGGTGCTGGACGGGTGGTGGAACGAGGGCTGCGATGCGGACGTGGGGTGGGCCATCGGGTCCGGCGAGAGCTACGAGGACCTCGACTACCAGAACGCCGTCGAGAGCCAAACCCTGTATAACCTCCTGGAGAAGGAGGTGGTGCCGACGTTCTACGGCCGCGGGCCCGACGGGCTGCCGCGGGGATGGATCGCCCGGATGAAGGCGACCATGCGAAAGCTGGCCCCCGTGTTCAACACCAACCGAATGGTCCGCGAGTATGCCGAGAAGTACTACCTGCCGGCCATGGAGCGATGGCGCAGCCTGACGGAAGAGCGGCTCAACGGGGCGCGGGCCCTGGCGGACTGGAAGCGGTGGATCTCCCAGCAGTTCGGCCAGGTGCGGATCGAGAGCGTGCATGACAACATGAACGGCATGCCGCGGGTGGGCCAGCCCGTCCGCGTGGAGGCCTCGGTCGTGCTCGGGCCGGTGTCCCCCCAGGACGTCTCCGTGCAGCTCTACCACGGGCTCCTCGACTCCGACAGCCAGCTTCAACACGGACAGATCGTGGAAATGAGCCCCCAGGGCGAGCCCGGCCCCGATGGCCGCGTACGATACGCCGCCGACATGCCCTGCCGGCGGACCGGGCTGAGCGGCTACACCGTGAGAATCCTGCCTCAGCACCCCAACATGCCCGATTCCAGAGAGATGGGCCTCGTCCGCTGGGCCTGAGCCCGGCCGCCGACGCCCCCGGCGGGCTGCCGGAATGCTGCGAAAAAGATTGCCTTTGGGCGTTTCTTGTCCTATGATTCATGCAGGTTTGAACACGGACCACACATGATCCGGCTGCGAACCATGCTGTTGGCGAAGACTACGACTACGTCGTGACGGGCTGGCCCCACATCCCGGGCCCGGCCGCGGCCCGTCGCGTCGACGGGTCGTCTAACCCGACAACAGGGCTCGCAGCCGGTTTCTATCTGCCCGCCCGGGCGGGGGCCCAGGCCCGGAAAGCGAGCGCGTGCCATGGTTGAGATCAAGTTTCCCGACGGCAGCAGCAAGGCATACGCGTCCGGGGTGACCGCCGCGGACGTGGCCCGGGACGTCTCTGAGCGCCTGGCCGCCGCCGCCGTGGCGGCCGAGATCGACGGGGCCCCCGCGGACCTGACGACTGAGCTGCCGGAGGGCGCCCACGACCTCAAGCTCCTCACCGACCGCGACGAGGAGGCCCTGGAGGTGCTCCGCCACACCACCGCCCACGTGCTGGCGCAGGCGGTGCGGCGGATCTACGGTGCGCAGGTCCGGTACACCATCGGCCCGGCGCTGACGGACGATTTCCAGTACGGGTTCTACTACGACTTCGACCTGCCTGACCCGATCGGGACCGAGGACCTGGAGAAGATCGAGGAAGAGATGCGGCGGATCGCCAAGGAGGACATCCCCATCCGCCGCGAAGAGCTTTCCCCCGACGCCGCCAAGGCCCGATTCGCCGAGCTGGGTCAGGAGTACAAGGCCGAGATGATCGAGGACCTCGTCCGGACCGAAGGCGTCGCCCGCGTCAGCCTGTACCGGCAGGGCGACTTCCTGGACCTGTGTCGCGGGCCTCACCTTCCCGCCACCGGCAAGGTCAAGGCCTTCAAGCTGCTCAACGTCGCCGGCGCCTACTGGCGCGGGGACGAGTCCAGAAAGATGCTCACCCGCATCTACGGGGTGGCGTTCTTCAGCCGGAAGGACCTCGAGGCCCATCTGGTTCGGCTGGAGGAGGCGCGCCGGCGCGACCACCGCGTGCTCGGCAGGGAGCTGGGCCTATTCCTGATCAACGAGACCGTCGGGCCGGGGCTGCTCATGTGGATGCCCAAGGGCACCATCATCCGCATGGAACTACAGAACTGGCTGCAGGGAGAGCTGACCAGGCGGGGCTACCAGTCTGTCATCACGCCTCACATCGGCAGGCTGGGGCTCTACCGCACCAGCGGGCACTTCCCCTATTACCAGGAGTCGCAGTTCCCGCCCATCATGACGGGGGAGGGTCCCGACGACGGGTACCTGCTCAAGCCCATGAACTGCCCGCACCATGTCCAGATCTACAAGGCCGAGCAGCACAGCTATCGCGACCTGCCCGTCCGGTTGGCCGAGTTCGGCACCGTGTACCGCTGGGAGCAGTCCGGCGAGCTGAGCGGCATGATCCGCTCCCGCGGGTACACCTGCGACGACGCCCACATCTTCTGCACCCCCGAGCAGGTGGAGCAGGAGGTCCGCTCCTGCGTCGACCTTGTGAAGCTGGCGCTGGGCTCGTTGGGCCTGGACGACTACCGCGTGCGGTTCAGCCTTCGCGACGCGGCTTCCGACAAGTACGTCGGGGACCCGGAGAACTGGGCGCAGGCGGAGGCGAACATCCGGCACGTGTTGAAGGACCTGGGCATGGCCTTCACCGAGGAGATCGGGGAGGCGGCGTTCTACGGCCCGAAGATCGACTTCATCGTCAAGGACTGCATCGGGCGGGAATGGCAACTGGGGACGATCCAGGTGGACTACAACCTCCCGGAGCGCTTCGGCCTGGAATACGCCGGCCCGGACAACCAGCCGCACCGCCCGGTGATGATCCACCGCGCCCCCTTCGGGGCGATGGGGCGTTTGATCGGCATCCTGACCGAGCACTTTGCCGGGGCGTTTCCGCTGTGGCTGGCCCCCGTGCAACTGGCCGTCCTCCCGGTCAGTGAGAAGTTCAACGGATACGCCGGCATGGTGTTGGACGAGGCCACCCGGGCGGCCAAGCTGCGGGCGAAGCTCGACGACGGCTCCGACAAGATCGGCGCCAAGGTCCGCCGCTGGACGCTCCAGAAGGTTCCGTACCTGTTCGTGGTCGGCGAGCGTGAGGCCGGCGCGCGGACCGTCTCCGTCCGCCAGCGGGGCGTCGGCGAGATCGGGGCGGTGGAGTTGGCCCAAGCGCTGGAACGCCTGCGAGCCGAGGCCGACTCGCACGGCGCCGAACCCGCTTTCCCCGGCGCCGGCGCCGCCACGCCATGATCAGCCAAGTCGCGACACGGGGCAGCACCCCGGCCTGCGGTGGGCCGGCGCGGGCCCCGCGTCAGTAAGAGGAAAGGGCACTGCCATCGCACAAGATCTTCGCTGCAACGAACGCATTCGCGTCACGCCGATCCGGCTGATCGACGCGGAGGGCAACCAGGTCGGGGTGATCGCCACGCGCGACGCGCTGGCCCAGGCCCGCGAGGCGGAGCTGGACCTCGTGGAGGTCGCGCCGCAGGCCAAGCCTCCCGTCTGCCGCATCATGGACTACGGCAAATGGAAGTACGCCCAGAAGAAAAAGGAGCGCAAGGCCAAGGCGCAGCGCCACGAGACGGAGCTGAAGTTCGTTCGAATCCGAACGCCCAAGATCGGCGCCCATGACCTGGAGATCAAGGTCGGCCGCGCCCGCGAGTTCCTCGAGCGCGGGGACCGCGTGCAGTTCACGTTGCGGTTCCGCGGGCGCGAGATGGCCCACGTGGACGTGGGGCGGCGGGTGCTCGACGGCGTCAAGGCCGCCCTGGCCGACATCGCCAAGGTCGAGCTGGATTACCGCATGGAAAGGCGATCCCTTACGATGATGCTGGCGCCGATCGCCAAGCCCGCCCAGCCGAAGCGAGAAAAGCCCAAGCCGGCCGCCCCTGCACCGGCCGAACCGCCCGCCGAGTCCCGCCCGGCGCCGGCGCCGCCGGCGACGGGCCCGCAGGCCTGAGCCTCTCCACCAGCCCGGAGCTGGCCCCCGGAGGCCGAGGCGGCCCGCCCCTCACGGGCGAGGCGCCCGCGGCAGCAGGCGTGCCGGTTTGCACCCGTATCCACCCCTTTTGCGGAAAGCGCTTTACACGGGCCGGGGCGGTGATAGAATGACCGGACTGTTCCTGCGCCGGGAGCGCCGGCCGCAAGGCTGCGAAGGTGAGTTCCATGCCCAAGATGAAGACAAACAAGGCAGTCGCCAAGCGAATCAAGGTCACTGCCAGAGGGAAGCTCAAGCGCCGGCGCCCCCTCGCCGGGCACCTGAAATCGCGCAAGTCCCCCAAGCGGGTCCGCAACCTGCGCAAGGCACGAGACGTGTCGAAGGGCTTCCGAAAGCACGCCAAGAGACTCCTGGGGCTGTAGCGTATCTTACGCGTAAGGCCGAGCGGGAAGACATAACGGGTCCTTGGTGGACCGTCCGCCGGCCGGTTGGGAGCTTGTCATGCCACGAGTAAGGAAGGGAGCGGCCCGCTCCCGCAAGCACAAGAAGGTCCTGAAATCCGCCCGCGGGTACATTGGCGCCGCCTCGCGGCGGTACCGGATTGCCCGGGAGGCCCGGCTGCGCGCGGGCCAGTACGCGACCATCGGCAGGAAGCTCAAGAAGCGCGACTTCCGCAGGCTGTGGATTACGCGCATCTCCGCCGCCTGCCGGCAGCGCGGGCAGACCTACAGCCGCTTCATGCACGCCCTCGCCGAGAAGGGCATTAGCGTCAATCGCAAGATGCTGGCCGATCTGGCGGTCTCGGACCCCGCGGCGTTCGAGGAGCTTTTTGCCGCAGCGGCCGCCACAGGGGCGCCGGCGGCAAAGCCGGCGGCCAAAGAGCCGGAGAAGGAAGCTTCGCCGGAGGCCCAGGCCGAAGCCCCCAAGCCCAAGCCGGCCGCCCGCGAGAGGAAAGAGAAGAAGCCCCGGCCGAAGGCGGAGGACGAAACGAAGGTCGCCAAGCCCAAGAGGGCGGCCGGGAAAGCCCCCGCCGCCAAGGGCGGCAAGGCGACCAAGGCGAAACCCGCGCCGGCCAAGAAGAAACCCGCTGCGCCGGCCAAGAAGAAGCCCGCTGCGCCGGCCAAGAAGAAACCCGCCGCGCCGGCCAAGAAGAAGCCCGCCGCGCCGGCCAAGAAGAAGCCCGCCGCGAAAAAGCCGCGGAAAACAAAGGGCTCCGGGCAGTAGCTCCGGCACCCGCCGCCGCCAACAGGGCCGCAGACAGGAATGTCCTCGAACGTCCAGCTCGAGAAGCTTCGCGAGGAGGCGACGGCGGCGCTGCGCGCCGCCGCCGATACGGCGGCGCTGGAGCAGTGGCGCATCCGGTACCTGGGCATGAAGGGGGCCGTCCGGGCCGCCATGGGGATGCTCATGCAACTCCCCCCCCAGCAGCGGCGGGACTATGGAAAGCTGGCCAACGAGGTCAAGAGCGTCCTGACGGCGGCCTACCAGCAGCGCAGGGACGAGCTAGGTGCGGCCGAGGTCCGCGCCCCGCCGGCCGTGGACATGACCTTGCCGGCTGGCCGACTGCGGATCGGCCACCGGCACGTCCTCACGCAAACCATCGAGGAGATCACCGAGATCTTCGCCCGCATGGGCTTCACGGCGGCCTACGGGCCCGAGGTGGAGGACGAGCGGCACAACTTCAACGCCCTGAACATCCCGCCGTCTCACCCGGCCCGCGACCCGCTGGACAATTTCTACATCAGCCCCTCGACGATGCTGCGCAGCCAGACCTCCACGGTCCAGATTCGCGTCATGGAGACGCAGCAGCCCCCCGTGCGCGTCATCAGCCCCGGACGCGTGTACCGCCCCGACACCGTCGACGCCACCCACAGCTTCATGTTCCACCAGCTCGAAGGCCTGTACGTCGACGAGGGCGTGACCATGGCCGACCTGAAGAGCGATCTGGACATCTTCTGCAAGGCCTACTTCGGGCCGGAAATCCAGACCCGCTTTCGCCCCAGCTTCTTCC
>CAZNSB010000212.1:0-2230 GCA_964575155.1 uncultured Planctomycetaceae bacterium
CCCGACATGCCGCTCGAATCGTACCGGCGGTACGCGGAGCTGGTGCGCGAATACGGGCCCTGCACGCCCGCCCGCTCAGAGCGCAAGGCCCATGCGTCTCAGGGCGTCGGCGGCGGCGCGGCGGGCGTTGCGGTCGGGGCCCCGAGAGGCCCCCACCAGCGCCTTGAGGGCCTCGGGCCCGCCGATCTCAGCCAGGGCCCCGGCCGCGGCGCCCACCACGCGCCGGTCGGGGTCCTTCAAGGCCGACTGAAGCGCCTTGACCTCGTTGGCCGAGCCGATCTTGCCCAGTTGGGCGGCGGCCCCCTGGCGAACCGCGGCGGCGGCGTGCTTCAGGGCGGCGGTGCACGCCTGGACGGGGGACTTGCCTTTCATCTCCGCCAGGACTTTGGCGGCGGGCCCGTAGCGAACGTCATGCATCGCCTCCAGCAGCGGCTCCCACCCGGCCTGGGGGTCGATCCGCACCAGGGCGGCGGCGGCGGCGTAGCGGGCCGCGGGACTCACCTGAAGCGTCGCCGCCGTCAGGGCCTCCACCGCCCGCTTGTCGCCGATCCGCCCCAGGGCCTCGGCCGAGGCCTGGCGGACGGCGCCGGCCGGATGCGACATCCCACCCAGCAGCGCCTCCAGGGCCGACTTGCCCCCGATCCGCCCCAGGGCCCTGGCCGAGGCCTGGCAGAGGCGGTCGTCCGGATCGGTCAGGGCGTAAATCAGGTGTGGCAAGGCCCGCTTGTCGGCAGTCCACCCCAGCGCCTCGGCGGCGAAGCGGCGCCTCCCGGCCTTGGGCCCGTCCAGGGCAGCCAGCAGGGGCTCGACGGCCTCGCCCGGACGGAGCACAACCAGCGCCCGGATCACCTCGTCGGCGAGGGCGGGCTCCGCCGACTTCAACGACTCCGCCAGCGCGGGCGCGACGCTCTCGTCCCCCAGCCTGCTCAGCGCCCTGGCCGCAGCCGCCCGAGCCCGCGCGCTCGCGCCGGACCGCAGCACGGACAGGAGGCCCTTGGCGGCCCGCTTGTCGCCGGCGTCGCCCAGCGCCCGCGTCGCCGCCAGCTCCACCTGCGCGTCGGAGTGGGCCAGCAGGCCCACGAGCCCGTCGATCGCCGGCCGGCCGCCGATTCGGGCGAGGGCACCGGCGGCCGCCACCGAGAGCTCCCGGCTGGGGCCGCGAGCCACGGCGACCAGCGCCTGGACGGCAGAGGGGTCGCCGGCCCGGCCGAGCGCCTCGGCCGCCGCTACCCGCAGACGCGGGTGCTTGTGGTCGAGGGCCTTGGTGAGGGCCTTGATCGCCTCCGGCCCGCCGAGGGCCCCCAGCGCCCGGACGGCCGCCAGACCCGGGACCCACTCGGCCTTGTCCAGCAGGGCCGCCACGGGCTTGGCGGCGCGGCGATCCCCGATCCGCCCCAGCGCGGCGGCGGCGGAGGGGCCCAGGTGCCTTTTCTTCAGGGCGGCGATGAGGGGCTCGACGGCCCGCTTGTCGGCGATGCGTCCCAGCGCCCCGGCCGCCGCCGCCGAGACCTGCGCGCTCGGATCCTTCAGCGCCGCCGCCAACCGATCCACCGCCCTGGTCGCGCCCAGTTGCCCCAGCGCCGCGATGGCCTCGCAACGCAGCCCGGTCTCCGGATCGCCCAGCGCCGCCATCAGCGGATCGACGCCGGCGGCCTCGCCGATCGCGCCCAGCAGCCGGACCAGCGCGTATCGCCTGGGATGGGCCTTGGTCTTCTTCAGCTCCTCGGCGATGGCGGCAACGGCGGGCGCGCCGATCTTCTTCAGCGCCGCCGTCGTCGCCCCCCGGGCGTACGCGCGGGCGTGGATCTCACCCAGCAGCACGGGCAGGGCGCGGGCGTCGCCCAGTGCGCCCAGGGCGTGTCCCGCCGCCCGGCGCACGAGGGGGTCCTCCCGCTTGAGGGCCTCCGCCAGCGCCTCGACGGCCAGCGGAGCGCCGACATCCCCCAGCGCGCGGACCGCATCCAGCCGAACACGCGCCGACTTGTCGCCCAGCAGGGCGGTCAGGGCGGTCCCGGCCGGCTTGTCGGCGACGCGCCCCAGGGCCCGGATGGCGGCGCTTCGGGCGTCCGCGTGGCCCTTGGCGTCCCCGGCCACGGCCGCCAGGGCCCCGCCGGCCTCCTTCCCGCCAATCTCGCCCAGCGCCGTCGCCGCGGCGCAGACCACAGCCAGGTCCTTGTCCTTCAGGCACGCCTTCAGGGCCTTGCCGGCCTGGGGGTCGGGCCGGCGGGCC
>CAZNSB010000212.1:2240-8697 GCA_964575155.1 uncultured Planctomycetaceae bacterium
CGCCGCCGCCCGGCGAACCGCGGGGTCCTGGTGGGCGAGTGCGCCGATCAGGGCGGCGGCGGCCCGGCGGTCGCGGATCCTGCCCAGGGCCCCGATCGCCCTGTAGCGCGCGCGTGCGTCCTCGTGTTTCAAGGCCTTCGTCAGGGGCCCGACCGCCGCGGGCCCGCACGCCAGCAGGGGCTCGGCCAGCAGCCGGTCGAAACCTTTGCCCGCCAGGGCCTCGGGCAGGCGCTTCTCCCCCAGCCGGACCAGCGCCCACGCCGCTCGGACCCGCACGTTGCCGTCGCCGTCGTCCAGGGCGGCCAGCAGGCCGTCGGCCGCCCCGGCCGGGGCGATCCTGCCCAGCGCCGTCGCGGCGGACCGGCGGCAGCCGGGGTCGGCGTCCTTCAGGGCCGCGAGGATGCTCTCGCCGGCGGGCTTGTGGGCCACCCGCCCCAGCGCCTCGATCGCCTGCCGACGCGCCGACCGCGAGCCGAACTCCAGCAGCTCCACCAGCGCCTCCCCCGCGCGCCCGTCCCGCCGGGCCGCCAGGGCACGCGCCGCCGTCTCCTGGATGTGGGCGTCCGGGTCCTGAAGGGCCTGCCTCAGCGCCGGGACGGGCGGGTCGGGGAGCTTGCCCAGGGCCCCGGCCGCCGCCCGACGGACGCCGAGGCTGCTGTCGGTCAGTGCCGCCGCCAGCGGGCCGCCGGCCGGCTCGCCCAGGGAGCCCAGGGCGCCCGCCGCGGCCAGACGCAGGGGCTCCTCGCCGCGCTTGAGGGCCTTGGCGAGGGGCTTCAGGGCCCGGGGGTCGGCGATCTTTCCCAGGGCCGCGGCGGCCTGGCGACGGACGGCGTCATCCTCGTCGTCCAGGGCGGCGATGAGCGGCTGTAGGGGTCTGGGGTCGCCGGGACGGACGACACGGGCCAGGGCCTCGCTGGCGGCCCGGCGGACGCCGGGGTCGGCGTCGGCCAGCGCCTTGGCCAGCGGCTCGATGCACTCTTGGCCCCCTGCCCGGCCCAGCACCCTCGCGGCGACCAGCCTGACCGACACCCGGCTGTCGGCCAGCAGGGCGGCCACGGCCGCGGCCGGCGGGGCCGGTCGCCGGGCAAGCCCGTCGAGGGCGGCCTGTCGGATGCGTCCGTCGGGGTCCTTCAGCGCCTCGACAAGTGCGTCGGCGGTTTCCGGCTGGCGCCACCCGGCCAGCATGCGGACCACCAGCAGTCTGACGTCCGCGTCGGGGTCCTTTCGCATCTCCAGGAGCGGCTTGACGGCCTTGGGGCCCAGGGAGCGGAGGATGTCCGCCGCCACCGAGCGCACATGCTCGTTCTCGTCGCGCAGGCCCGCCCGCATCCAGGGCAGGAACTTCGCGTGGGACTGGTGGTGGCCCGTCTGGCGGAAGGCGGCGGCGCGGACGGCGCTGCTGTCGTCGGCGAGGGCCTTTTCGAGCACCTCGGCCGGCGGCGGTCCGATCCTGCCCAGGGCCTCGATGGCGGCCTGGCGAACGAACCAGTGCTCATCCCCGGCGGCGGCGGCCAGGGGCTGGACGGCCCGGGGGTCGCGCAGGCCGCCCAGAAGGCCCGCCGCCGCGTGCCGCACGAAAGGCCTCTCGTCGGTCAGCGCCGTCAACACCGGGGCGACGGCGACCTTTCCCATGCGGCCCAGGGCCAAGGCGGCGCTGCGGCGAACCTGTTCGTTGCGGTCCTTCAACAGCGGCGCCAGGGCCGCCGCCGCCCGCCCGTCGCGGGTGCCGGCCAGCGATTGGATCGCCGCCAGCCTCAGGCGCAGGTCGTCCTGCTTCAGGACGGCGACCAGGGCGTCGATCTTCCTGGTCGGCTCTTCCGCCCCCGGGGCCACGCCCCGCAGCAGGCACAGGCACAGGCTCGCCCACAACGTCGGTGCAAGGAAGCGGCTTCTCATCGGATCATTCCCCTTTCCGGTGCGTCATCGCTTGCCGAGGGTGACCTTGATTTCGAGGGTCTTCTTGCCGCGGCGGACCTTCAGCGTGACCTCGTCGCCGGGCTTCTGGGCGTGCAGGGCAACCAGCATCTCAGGCAGGCTCCCGATGGTCTTGCCGTCCCAGGCGAAGACGACGTCGCCGGCCTTGAGCCCGCCCTGGCCAGCGGGCCCGCCGGCGACGACCTGGGATATCTCGCACCCGCTGGCGTCGGAAACCACGTCGGGCAGCACGCCGAGGTAGGCGTCGGTGGCCATGGCCATGGCCGCCCGGCCGGCGCCGCGCTTGGGCGGGCGGTAGGCGATGGGCTCCGGATCGGCCCAGAGCTGCTGGAGGACCCTGTCGGCCACGGCGAGCGCGCCCACCGCCCCGGCCGCGTTGATCTTGTCCGCCGTGTCGCCCGGCGTGTGGTAGTCCTTGTGGATGCCGGTGAAGAAGCTCAGGACGGGGATCTTCCTCCGGTAGAAGCTGGCGTTGTCGCTGGGGCCGACGCCGCCGCCCATCTTGCGGACGTCCAGGTCGGTGTTGCGGGTGGCGGCGTCCACGATCTTCCGCAGGCGGTCGCCGGAATCGACGCCCCAGACGGTCAGCTTCTTCTTGCGCATCCGCCCGATCATGTCCAGGTTGATCATGGCCGTGACGCGCCGTACCTCCAGGTGCAGCTCCTCCAGGTGGCTCGCCATGTGCCGAGAGCCCCACAGCCCCATCTCCTCCCCGGAGAACGCCGCGAACAGGATCGACCGCCTCGATGCCGGCGCCGGGCAAAGGGCGTCACGTCCGGCGGCCCGGTCGGCGAACCACTTGGCCAGCATCAGCACGCCGGCGGTGCCCGAGGCGTTGTCGTCGGCGCCGGGGTGGACGGCCCGCCGGCCCCGGTACCGGCTGCCGAACTCCCCGTACCCGACGTGATCGTAGTGGGCGCCGACGATGACGAACTGATCGGCCAACTTCCCCGCCCCCCCCAGCACCCCGCCGACGTTGTGAAGCGTCTTGCGGACCGGCCGGAGCTTCACCCACCCGCGCAGCCTCACGCCGGGCAGGACCACCGGCTTGCACCTGCGCTGGTCGGCGGCCTGCTGAAGCTCGCGCATGGCCGCGTCGGGGTCTTTCCGCCCGGCGGCCCGCAGGATCTTCTTCAGCAGGCCCGTCGCCAGGTACATCATCGGCACCTTCGTGCGAATCCCATAGGCCCCCAGGCTCCGCCCCCCGCCCGGGGCCGGGGCCCGCCCCTGCGCCGGCGGGTTCACCACCAGGACGGCCGCCGCCCCGCGTTCGGCCGCCCACCGGGCCTTGTTCAGCAGCCCGGCGTCGCGCGTCCAGTACCGGCCCCAGAGGCTGCGCCCGTTCTTGTCCTGCGGCTCGTAGCGGTAGGCGATGACCACCTTGTCTTTGACGGCGTCGGCCTCGGAGCCGTAGCTGTCGTACTTGCGGCGGGAGTTGACGATGCCGTACCCGACGAAAACGGCCGGGGCCTCGAACGCCCCGCTGGCCGAAAACCCCAGGGGGACGAACTCGCGCCCGGCGTCGGCTGTGGTGAGGACCTTGCCGCTGGAATCGAGGACGGCCAGCGCCTGCTCGGCGACCTTCGCGCCGGTCTGGAGCTGGAAAGGCTGCGCGTGCGAGCCGCCGAACGCGGGCTTCAGCCCCAGGCCCTTGAGCTGCCCGATGAGGTAATCGCGGGCCTTTTCGATGCCCTTGGTGTTGGGCCCGCGGCCTTCCATCTCCGCACTGGCCAGGTGGGCGACGAGGGCGGCGTACGCTTCGGCGGCCCCCGGCCCGCGCGTCGCCGCCGGAAGCGTCGCCGGCGTCGCCCCGGCCGAGACCTCGGCGAAGGCCGAGAGCACAACCAGCAAAGCAAGGGCGGACCCGTGCAGCCGGCTCTTCCTCGCGGAACCCATGACACCATGATAACAGGTTACCCCCCGCCAGACATGCTCACGCCAAGGCATGCCAAGGACGCCCCCCCGCTCCTCTCAGCGTTGGTCGAGGCCCTTGAGGCGGCGGTAGGTGTAGCGGCGGGCGGGGGTGAGGTAGTTGAACGTCTGCTCCTTGCGCAGGGTCTCGGTGCGGACGCCGAAGGCCTCGCGGACGATCCGCTCCCGGCGGACGTCCTGGAAGGCGATGAGCCGGCGGGGGTCTTTTCGGTCGCCAGCGGCCTCCATGAGCAGGGCGACGTTGACCATTTTCGGTCCGCGGGTGCCGCCGGCGGTGGCGACGCGGACCTCGCGCAGCGTCCCGCTGGCCAGCGGGACCGCCACCAGCCGCACCAGGCCGTAGCCCAGCCCCTCGAACCGCACCTCCGTCGCCCCCCCGGCCGGCTCGAAGAGGACCACCGTCTCGCCCGTTTGGGCCACCTTGGGCAGGACGACGAGGCGGCTCTTGCCGCGGAAGACGACCGCCGGCTGCATGAAGAACAGCTTCGCCACCCGGGCCTCACGCCTCGGGGCGACGCTCAGGGTGGCGGCGATGATGGGCTGGCCCCTCCACCGGCGGAACTCCAGCTCGATCGACTCCATCCGGTTCCACTGGCCGGCGGCCGAGGCCAGCACCTCGAACATGGGCGGGGCGAAGGAGAAGACCGCCCCCAGCGCCGACCGCAGCTCCCCGCCGGCCGGCGCGGGCGCCGCGTCGCCGTGGGCGGCCAGCAGCGCCTTCCCAAGAGACTTCTCCAGCTCCTCCAACCGGTCCGTCCGCCGCATCAGCTCGCTGACGGCCTTGCGCAGCCCCGGAGCCTCCTGCTTGCCGGCCACGGCAAACCCCAGCCGGAGAACCATCTGCGCCAGCACCTCCCGCAGCTTGCCGGCCTCGGCGGCGTCCACGCCGGCCAGCAGGTGTCCCCCCGACCGCTCGTTGAGATAGGCGATGGCCATTTCCAGCATGGGCCCGGCCGACCATCCCATCGGCTCTTCCTTGTCTCTCTGCCCGCGGCGGTCCGGATCGGGAGAGGAGACCCGGGCGACGTGTTCGGCGAGGGTGAGGGCGTGTGCGACGGCCGCGGCCCACCGCTTGGGGGTGGGCGGATGGTGCGGGTCGGCGATCTCCTTCAGGTCGAGGACGGCCTGCCGGCCCTCCGCCAGTATCTGCGCGAGCATCTCGGCGTGGGCCGGGCTCACCGACACCTCGATCTCGTCGGCACCCTCGGCGAGCTTGTCGATGGCCCGCACGATGCTGACCGTGGACCAGATCAGGCTGTCCTCCCGCCGAAAGACCCACCGGGCGGGAAGCTTCCGCTCCGAGAGCGCCAGCGGCATGGCCTCGGCCCTGGGGAAGACGTTGTCGTGGAGGTACCAGTAGCCGTCGAGCTCGCCGGGGGCGAGCTTCTGGCTGGGAACGCAGCCCCCGGCTGCCGCCAGCAGCAGCCCCGCCGCCATGGACGGTAAGATCCGCACCGGACGCCTCCCGCCGGGGCGACCTTGGGTTTCGGTCACTTTCCCGGCTTGGTGTTCTTGGCCTTGCGGGCCTGAAGCATCTTCCGCAGCTTCCCCAGCAGGCCCGAGCGGGGGAAGGACGCCTTGCCGAAGACGGCCGACTCGATCTGGTCCCACCCGGTCACCGCCACGACCGCGTCGGGCAGCTTCTCCAGAGCGGCGATCAGGCCTTCCAGCTCCTCGTCGCGGGTGGCCTCGCCCGGCTGGAGGATCACGAACGCCTTCATTCCGTTGTCGTGGTAGGCCTGGCCATCGGAAGGCTTGTCGCCGATGCCCATCTCCAGCCGATGGAACCGCCGGCGGAGCCCGGCGAGCACGCCGCTCTTGAACTTCTCGCTGCCGGACAGGAAGCCCCCGAGGTCGGACAGCAGCAGCGGCCCGGGGGGGTAGGCGTGCTTCTTCAGCCAGGCCTTGCTCTTGGGCCCGAAGTAGTCCGGCCGGTGGGTCAGATAGACCACGCCGTACCGCTCGGCGAGGCGCTTCATCACCCGCCGGCTCCCGGCCATGGGCTTGGGGTCGCCGATCATGACCTGCTGAAACCCCGACCCCACCAGCGTCCTGTCCAGGTCGACCACCAGCATGGCCGCGTCGGGCTTCCGGCAGGCGAGGACGAGCCGGACGGGCCCCGGGGGATCGCCGGGGAAGCCGTTGGGCGAGAGCTCGGCGGTGAAGTGCTCGTCGCCGGGCTTCTCGGGGGTGAAGGCGACCACCGCGGCCCCGTCGGCGTCGGTCTCGGCGGCCTTGAAGAACTCCCCGCCGCGGTAGAAGCGGACGACGCATCCCCTCTGCCCGCGGAGCAGGTCGCCCGCCTGAAGCCGGACGCGAAGGTCCACCGGCTCGCCCGGGGGGGCGATGGCGTCGGCGGCGGTGAAGAGATATCCCTTCTGCGTCTGGAGCAGGACGTCCTGCGCCCCGCACCCGCCGACCGCCAACGCCAGCAGGAAGATGTGCTGTCTCCATCGGCCCATGCGTCTCGTCTCCGGGAGGGGAGCCGGCCCGGAGCTTACGGCCGGCTCCCGGCAGCGTCAAGGCTCGCCCGGCAAAGCTGTCAAACCCAAATAGAAATGTCCGGTGTTTGAGCCGAATAGAAATGTCC
>CAZNSB010000213.1:0-8693 GCA_964575155.1 uncultured Planctomycetaceae bacterium
TGTGTCTTCAACATGTGTTACCTATGTCTGTGCCCTGAACACTTGCAAGCCGTGTGGAGGCTGAGGCCATCGGGAGCAGATCGATCAACGCGTGGTTCGGGGCCCTGGTGCTGGTCCTGGCGGCGGGGGCGACCGCAGGGAACCGCGCCGGAAGCCCGGGAGACACCGCACCGGCCCTGCTGGCCGGGGAGCGGGAGAAGCAGTTCGAGGAGCTGCGGCGGCAGCTCGGGCGGCGCGGGAGGGGCGGGCTCGTGGCCCGGCTGAGGGCGGAGGCCTTCCGCGAGGCGGCGTGCTGCCTGGAGAGCGACCGGGACCCGGCGGACGTCGTGCTCCGGCGGACGTCGGCGCTGCTGGCGGACCTGAAGGCGCTGGACGCCGCGGGCGCCCTCTCGGGCGCCGAAGCCGCCCTGAGAAAGCTCCGGCGAAAAGGCCGGAGCGTCCCGGTGGAAGACGCCAACGGGCGGCGCCGGCTGTACGAATCCGCCTGCAGGCTGCGCCGGCGAATCGCCTTCGCCAACCCGCTGCTGGACTTCGGCAAGGTCCTCTTCGTGAAGCGCCACCGCTCCCGGTACAACCACATGTGCGACCAGTTCTACGGCTTCAACGCCCGCCGCGGGGGCGGGCTGTTCGTCCTGCACGACCCCTTCGGGCCGCGCCCGACCGTCCGAAACGTGCTGGCCGGCTCCACGGTCGGCACCGGCCGGCTGGCGGGCAGGAAGCTGACGCCCGGGGCCTTCCTTTCGCCCGACCTGTCCTGCGACGGCAAGGAGGTCCTCTTTGCCTATACCGAGCTGGGCCAGGGGGCGAGGTGGTCGCCGGAGAAGAGCTTTCACGTCTTCAAGGTGAACGTGGACGGGTCAAGCCTGGTGCAGTTGACCGACGGGAAGTGGAACGACTTCGACCCGTGCTGGCTGCCCCGGGGGGGCGCCGGCCGGCGGATCGCCTTCATCTCCGAGCGCCGCGGAGGGTTCCTCCGCTGCGGGCGGTACTGCCCGACGTACACCCTCCACGCGATGCACGCCGACGGGTCCGGGCTCGCCCGCCTGAGCTTCCACGAGACCCACGAGTGGCAGCCCAGCGTCGCCCACGACGGGCGGATCGTCTACACCCGGTGGGACTACGTCGACCGCGACACCAACGTCGCCCACCACCTCTGGCTGACCACGCCGGACGGGCGCGACCCCCGCTCCCCCCACGGCAACTATCCCCTCCGCCGCCGCGGGCGCCCGTGGATGGAAATGGACCTCCGCGCCGTTCCGGGCTCGCGCAGGTTCGTGGCGACGGCGGCGGGGCATCACGGTCAGGCGTACGGCTCGCTGGTGCTGATCGACCTGGACGTCCCGGACGACGGGGCCATGAGCCAGCTCAGACGCCTCACCCCCGACGTCCGCTTTCCCGAGGGCGAGGGCGGGCGGGAGGCCTACGGCACCGCCTGGCCCCTGAGCGAAGACTACTGCCTGTGCGTGTACGACCCCGCCGGGAGCCACTACGGCATCTACCTTCTGGACAGCTTCGGCAACAAGGAGCTGCTCTACCGCGACCCGGGCATTGCCAGCATCAGCCCCATCCCGCTCCGGCCGAGGGCGGAGCCGGCGGTGATGCCGACCCGGACGCAAGCGCCGGGCGGGCGGGACGACGCCGGCGCCGGCACCCTCGCCGTCATCAACGTCTACGAGAGCCTGCTGCCCTGGCCGGAGGCCACTCACCTGGCGGGGCTGCGGATCATCCAGTTGCTTCCCAAGTCCACCGCCCCGCCGAACCGCCCGCGGATCGGGATCGCCAGCCAGAGCAATGCCCGCGCCGTCCTGGGCACGGTGCCCGTCGAGCCCGACGGCAGCGCCCACTTCCGCGCCCCCGCCGGCAGGCCGATCTACTTCCAGGCCCTCGACCGGCGCGGGCTGGCCGTGCAGTCCATGCGATCGGTGACCTACCTGCAACCGGGCGAGCGGCTGGTGTGCCGGGGCTGCCACGAGCCCAAGACGACGGCGCCGTCGATGCCGAAGGCGGTCCCGCTGGCCCTGCGGCGCGGGCCCTCGGAGATCCGCCCGGAGGCGCCCGGGGCCAACCCGTTCAGCTATCCCCGGCTGGTGCAGCCGGTCCTGGACCGCCACTGCGTCTCCTGCCACGCCGGGAACCCGCGGGCCCCGAAGCTCGGCAGCAAGACGGGCAGGAACGGCTGGCACGAGTCGTACCGGGGCCTGGGGCGGTACGCCTTCTATTACCACTCGGTGCGGGGCTGCTTCGGGCGGGGCGGGTCGCGGACGGTGCCGGGGCGGTTCGGCGCCCGGGCCTCGAAGCTGCTGGCGATCCTGGCCAAGGGCCACCACGGCGTGAAGCTCCCGGCCGACGACCTCCACCGCATCACCCTGTGGCTGGACTGCAACTCGGAGTTCTACGGCGCCTACGAGGACACCGCCGCCCAGAGCGCCGGGGCGGTCGTCCGCCCCTCGCTGGAGTAGGCCCGCTTCCTCGAGCAACGGAAAAGACATGCGGATCGTGCGCAATTGGCGCACAATTGTGCGCAATAGGAGAACAGTAGAGAAACGACAGCCTATGGCTGGAGAGATCTCCGATGCCGACGGTCAGGACGGCGCGCCGCAGGGCCCGGCGGAGATGGGGACGACCTCACGCGCCGAATTCCTCGCCGGACGGACGCCACCGCAGGCCCGCGGGGGGTTAAATAAGAGTACGCCTACGTGGGAATGCTGAAGCCCGCGAGCGAGGTGGCGCGGTATGCCGAGAATCGCAGCCAGCAGTCTGTTGGCCCTGGCGGCGGCCGTCGCGACGGTGATGATGGTCCCGCCCCGGGCGTCGCCGGCGCCGCGGAAGCGCCAGCCGTATCGCTCCCCGTATGACGTGGCCTTCTCGCCGGACGGGAGGCTCCTGGCGGCCTCGGACCACACGGCCGGGGAGGTCGTGCTGATCTCGGCGGCGTCGGGGAAGGTGGCCCGCCGGGTGGGGCTCAACGGCCGGCCGGCGGGGCTGGCCTGGTCGGGAGACGGCAAGGCCCTCTTCGTCGCCGAGGAGGGCGCCGGCACCGTCGCGGAGGTCATCGCGGCGTCGGGGAAGGTGGCGCGGCGGTTCCAGGTCGGGCGCTACCCGACCGCCCTGGCGGTCGCGGGGGGAAAGAAGCTGCTGCTGGTGACCAACTCGGGGCTGGGCAGCCTCTCGGTGGTGGACCTGGCCGAGGGAAAGGAGAGGACGCGCATCGGCATGCTCCACCAGCCGAGGTCCGTGGCGGTGGCCCCCGACGGCTCGCTGGCGGTGGTGGGCAACCTGCTTCCGGTCGGCGACTCGCGGCACTTCAAGCACTCGGCCGCGGTCAGCCTGGTGGACCTGGGGAAGTTGGAGCGGAGGGTGGACATTCGCCTTCCCGGCGGGTCGACGCTGCTGCGGGACGTGGCGATCAGCGGCGACGGCAGGTGGGCCTACGCCGTCCACACCGTCGGGCGCTTCACCCTGCCGACGACGCAACTGGAGCGGGGCTGGGTCAACACCAACGCGATGAGCATCATCGACCTGGGCGGGGCGCCCGAGGCGAAAAAGGACAAGGAGCCCCCGAAGGCGAAGGCCGCCCCCGCGCCGAAGAAGCCCGCGCCGAAGAACCCGCCGCCCACGAAGCCCCGCCCGCCCGAGCCTGCGCCCCCCACCAAGCCGAGCCTGTACGCGACGGTGCTGCTCGACCACATCTCCGAGGGCGCCGCCGACCCGTGGGGGCTGGCCGTCGCCGGCGACGGGGAGGCGCTCTGGGTGACGCTGTCGGGCGTCCATCAACTCGCCCGGATCGACCTGGAGAAGCTCCACCCGCTGCTGGCCGGGGAGGTCTCCGAGCCGGTGGGCAAGACCCTCGCCGAGCTGGAGAAGTACCGCCGGTCGGGCGTGCAGGTGACTTGGCTGGAGATCAAGGCCGACGCGGGGAAGCGAAAGCTCCTCGTCAACGACCTGACGGCCCTGCACGTCGCCGGGGTGCTGAAGCGAACCCCCCTGCCCGGCAAGGGCCCGCGCGGCGTGGCCGTCGCCCCCGACGGCAAGACCGTGGCCGTCGGCGCGTACTACAGCGGCGGCGTGCTGCTGGCCGATCCGGGCACGGGCAGGGTCACCCGGACGATCCCGCTTGGGCCGCAGCCGGAGATCGACCGGCTTCGCCGCGGGGAGATGATCTTCCACGACGCGACGTACTGCTTCCAGCACTGGCTGAGCTGCGCGACCTGCCACCCGCACGGCCGGTCGGACGGGCTGAACTGGGACCTGCTGAACGACGGGATGGGCAACCCCAAGAACTCCAAGAGCCTGGTCCTCTCGCACAAGACCCCGCCGGTGATGGCCCGCGGCGTGCGGGCCGACATGGAGACCGCCGCCAAAGCCGGCTTCCGCTTCATCCTCTTCCGCGTGCCCGAGGCCAGCGAGGACGTGGCGGTGCAGGCGTACCTCCGCTCGCTGGAGCCGGAACCCAGCCCGTACCTTCTCAACGGCAAGCTCTCCAAGAAGGCCCAGCGCGGCAAGAAGCTCTACCACAGCCGCAAGACCAACTGCGCCTCCTGTCACCCGCCGCCGCTGTACACCGACCTGAAGACGTACAAGGTGGGCACGCGGCACGAGCTCGACCGGACGGATGAATTCGACACCCCCACCCTCATCGAGATGTGGCGGACCGCGCCCTTCCTGCACGACGGGTCGGCCGCCACCATCAAGGACGTACTCACCACCCACAACAAGAAGGACAAGCACGGGGTCACGTCCAAGCTGTCCGAAAAGGAAATCGAGGACCTGGCCGAGTACCTGCTGTCGCTGTGAGACGTCCGGCAGGCGAGCGGCTGGAGAGGATCAAGCGCTTCGACGTGCCGGGCTTCCGCCCGAACCGCCACTGCATTCGCGAGCTGAAGCGGTAAACGCGCCGAGGTGTGAGCATGAAACGACCCAACGACATGCTGGCGCCTGTTCTGGTCCTGAGTGCCGTCTTCGCGGCAGGGAACGTCTGCGGCTGCCACAGCCGGGGCCGCGATGGCTCGGCCGGGAGATCGGCGACGAAGCCGGCCCGCACGCCGGCCACCATCGGGGGCGGCGACCTGGAGGACAGGTACGTTGCGTTCGCCCGGAAGATCGAGGCCGGAATGAACGTGGGCGACGCGGAGGTGATCGACGGCAACTTCCACGTGCAGGCGTTTCTGAGCAGGGCCTTGCGCGGGGCCGAGCTGTCGCCGCGAATGGAGGACATCCTGAGGACCCGGGTCCGCCAAGACTATTCCCTGGGAAAGACACTCATCCAGGAGCTGGCCAAGGGAGGCAGCCTGAAGCTCCTGAGGGTGCGGCGAGTGGGTGACGAGGTTCGCGCGCTGTACCGGCTGACGGCCACGGGCCTGGCCTACTACGAGATCATCCTTTGCACGGATGACGACGGGCACGTCAAGGTGGCCGACATATACCCGTTCCTGATCGGAGAGTGCATGAGCAAGAGCCTGCTCCGAACGCTCGCGCCGGCCCTGGTGGACATCGAACGGGACGCCGAGCGGGGAATGAGCATCGATCAGATGGAATCCCTCGCGGACATGGCCAAGTTCGCCGAGGTCGCCAAGCTGCTCGATGCGGGCCGGGCCCGCGAAGCGCTGAAGCGGTACTCGGACCTGCCCCCCCGCCTGCGGAAGGACCGGGCCGTGATGATGCTCCGGCTGCGAGCGACCCAGGCGCTGGGAACCGACTCAAAGGAGTACCTGCAGACCCTGAAGGACATCGCCCGGGCGGACCCCGACAACCCGTGCCTGCCCCTGGTCCTGACCGAGATGAACGCGGCGCAGAGGAATTACGTCGAGGCGCTGGAGCACCTGGATCGCCTGGAGCAGTTGACAGGCCCGGACGCCTACCTGTGTTTCATCCGGGCCAACATGCTGATTCTTGTCGGGCAGCACGAACGGGCCAGGAAGGAGGCCGAGCGCGGCATGCGGATTGAGCCGACGCTCATCAGATGCTACTGGGCCCTGGCCGACGCGACCAAGGCACAGAAGGACTGGGCCGGCGCCTGCCGAGCCCTGACGCGCATCGAAAAGCAGTTCCCCGACGTGGGCATCAACATCCAGGGAATCGAGCAGGACCCGGAGTTTGCCGAGTTCGTGGTCTCGAAGGCATACCGCAAATGGAAGGCGGGGCGCAAGACACCCGCCTCACGGCCCGGAGCCGCGACCTCCCGAGCTTCGACCCGACCGCGCCGCTATTAATAATGGATGTACAGACAAAGTGGAATCGGATCGGGTCGCCGCGACCCGTAGGGGGGCGTGCGTCCCCGCCCCCGCGCCGGACGGGCGAAAGGCTTCTTCCCAGGCGAGCCCCACGGCCAGCCGGAGGTGTAGTATACTCAGAGCGATGAATCGCGCGGGCAGGCCAATGGTGTTGCCTTGTTGGCTGCTGCTTCTCTGCGGCCCGGTCGCAGGGCAGGCGCCCGCGCCCGAGGCCAGGACCGTCAGTTGGCGCCAAGCGATCGAGCGGGACTGGCTGGTGCAGTTGGAGGTCCGGCAGAAGGGCGACCGGCCGTCGCTGAGGCCCTCTCCCCAGGCCGACGCCGCCGGGGCCGTGGACGGGGTCAAGAACGGCCGATGGGGCTTCCACACCGGCGGCCGGAAGAACCCCTGGTGGCAGGTGGACCTGGGCAAGTCGCACCCGCTCGACCGCGTGGTGGTGTGGAATCGCTGCGACACGCCGGCCCGCACCAGCCGTCTGATGATTAAGCTGTCCGACGACGGCAAGCGATGGCGAACCGTCTACTCGCACAACGGCACGCCGTTCGGTGGCTTCACCGACAAGAAGCCGCTGGTGGTGCCGCTGAAGAAACAGAAGGCGCGGTTCCTGCGGACGCTGAACCCCGGCAGCGGGTACTTCCACCTGGACGAGGTGGAGGTATACGGCTCGGCCGAGACGAAGAAGAACATCGCCCTCGGCCGGCCGGCAAACCAGAGCAGCGCCAGCCAGTGGTCGGCCGGGAAGATCGACCCCAACCCCGACGTCGCCCTGAGCTACCCCGTCGGCGAGGTCCTCGAGCGCGGTCGCCGGCTGGCGGGGGACCTGCAAGAGGCGGGCGTGAAGGTCGCCGCGACCCTGCGCGAGCTGCGGGCCGTCGCCGAGAAGGAAGCGGCCCTCCCGCCCAAGGCGCCCCGCGAGGTGCGGCGGGCGCTGTTCTTCCGGGCCCGGTGGGCGGTCCGGAAGCTGGCGATGTCCAACCCGCTGCTGGACTTCGAGGAGATCCTCTTCGCCAAGCGGGTCCCGGGGCTGTACTGCCACATGTCGGACCAGTACTACGGCTGGTGGTCGCGCCCGGGCGGGGGCATCTTCATCCTGGCCGGTTGGAAAGAAGGCGAGCCCCGCCTCCGCTGCCTGACCGCGGGGCTCCCCGCCGGCAGCTTCCTCCGCCCGGACCTCTCCTACGATGGCAGGCGGGTGCTGTTCGCCTACTGCAAGCACTACCCCCACGTCGCCCGGGTGGGCGACAAGACCGCCAAGGACAAGCTCCCCGAGGACGCCTTCTACAGCATCTTCGAGATGAACGTGGACGGGACGGGCCTGCGGCGGCTGACCCGTGGCCGGTACGACGACTTCGACGCCCGCTACCTGCCCGGCGGCGAGATCGTGTTCCTCTCCACGCGGAAGGGGCAGTTCATCCAGTGCGGCAGGGCCAGCGCCGAGGCCACCACCACCGCGACGCTCCCGGACAGCTACGTCCGCTGCGGCGGCGGGCGGAGCCGGCCGGTGGCCGTCTACACGCTGCACGTGATGGACGGCGACGGGGGCAACCTCCGCGCCATCTCCGCCTTCGAGAACTTCGAGTGGACCCCCATGGTCGCCGCCGACGGGCGGATCACCTACGCTCGCTGGGACTACATCGACCGACCCAACGGGCCGTACATGAGCCTCTGGGCCACAAACCCAGACGGCACCAACCCCCAGCTCGTCTACGGGAACTTCACCACCCGCCCCCACTGCATCTTCGAGGCCCGCTCGGTGCCCAACTCCCACAAGATGATCTTCACCGCCAGCGGGCACCACTTCCCCACCGCCGGGTCCCTGGTCCTGCTGGACCCGGCCGTCGGGACCGAGGGCCTCGCCCCGCTGACCCGCCTGACCCCGGAGGTCCCCTTCCCCGAGGCCGAGGGCAGGCCGAAAACCTACTACACCAACCCCTGGCCCCTCTCGGAGAAGTACTACCTCACGTGCTGGAGCAGCGTGCCGCTGCGGGGGGAGGGCAGCCGGCACCCGACCAACGCCACGGGCCTGTACCTCTACGACGCCTTCGGCAACCTGGAGCCGATCTATCGGGACCCGGATATCTCCAGCATGTATCCGATCCCCCTCCGCCCGCGCAGGCGCCCGCCGGTCCGCACGGCCGTCACCGCCTGGGACGCCCCCGCGGAGGGGCGGTTCCTGTTGGTGGACGTCTACCAGGGGCTGGAGGGCGTGGATCGCGGCCGGGTGAAGCGGATCCGCCTGGTGGGCGTGCCCCCCAAGACCCAGCCGCAGATGAACCGCCCCAACCTCGGCGTCTCGCGGGAGGACCCGGGCAAGTTCGTCCTGGGGACGGTGCCGGTGAGCGAGGACGGGTCGGCCTATTTCCGCGCGCCGGCGGGGGTGTCGCTGTTCTTCCAGGCCCTCGACGGCGACGGGCTGGCGGTCCGCACCATGCGGACGCTCACCTACGTCCAGCCCGGCCAGAC
>CAZNSB010000214.1:0-8675 GCA_964575155.1 uncultured Planctomycetaceae bacterium
GGTGATGCTGTACGGGTCGGACGGGGCGGCGCTGCTGGGGCTGAGCTGCCCGGAGCGGTTCGCCTATGTCCTCACCACCCGGTTCAGCAGCCAGGTGCTGGCGGGGAACGCCCCGGCCCGCTTCGGGGAGGCGTGGGGGCCGAAGAGCCCCGGCATCACCGACGACGCCGGCCGCGGCCAGTGGGGCTGGGCCATGCTCGATCAGGTGGCCCTGGCGACTCGGGCGAAGGACCTGCCGGCGTTCTACTGCCGCGGGTACAGTTGGGGCCGGCACCGGAAAGGCCCGTACAAGGGCGAAGGCCGATTCTACGACGCCATGCGCAAGGCCAACCATCCCATCGTCGCCAACTGGACGTGGGCCAGCGGGCAACTGCTGCCTCCGGACAAGTACACCGGCACCTGGCGCGGGCAGGCGTGGACCCGGCGCACGCCGGTGCCGGCGTTCGCCAACTGCTCGCTGGACTCCGGGCGGATGCACAACGCCAACACCAACGCCGGCGTCAATGGCCGCGTGACCCGGGACACCCCCCAGGCCGTCGAGGCCGTCTTCACCAGCTACGCCAACGCCACCTTCGACCTGGCCCTGCGCCGCCTCCAGAAGTTCAAGGTGAAGCCGGGCGAAAAGCTCGGTTGGCAGACCGCCTGCACCGTCGGGCCGAGGTTCCGCGGCAAGAAGCCCCCGCCGCAGAACGGCACGGTCACCGTGGACTCCGACGGCGTGTTCGTCCTGAAGGGCCTGAAGAACGCCGGCCGGTGCAGCCTCAACGTCAAGATCACCCGAGCGGAATAGATGAGAAAGGCTCCAGAGATGAACCGGATACTGCTGGCGCTGCTGCTGGTGGCGGCCGCTGCCGCCGGGGCCGAGGCAGGCATGGTCACCGAGCGCTGGTCTGCCGGGAAGGCAGGCTGGCACCCCAGCACCCTCAGCTATCGGCAGGCCAAGCAGGGGCTCTTTATAGTGGCCGACCTGTCGGCGCCGGCGCTGCGGAAAGTCGGGAGGGTGTACCGCGCCCGGCTGTTCTTCTCCGGCGTGAGCTTTAAGGACGCGTCGTTCGAGATTCAGCCGGTCGACCCATTCCAGGCCCGCCCCGGGCCCCCAACGCCCGCCGGCGACGAGCTGAAGCTCCCCGGGCCGTGGTTCCAGTGGTTCGACGCCACCGACGCCGTCGCAGAGCGTGCGGGGGGCGGCAAGGTCGTCTTCTGGCTGAAGCGGCACCCCAAGTTCGACCGGGAAAAGACGTATCTGGAAATCGCCTACGAGGGCCGGACGCCGAAGGACCTGCCCCGGCAGGTGAAGGGGGTGAAGGCCCTTTACCGCGGCGGGCAGGTCTTCGTGACGTTCCAGGAGATCGACTCGCCCGATCGGGGCAAGGCCGAGATCACCGCCGGGGAGCTGGGCCAGCGGCTGAAGGTTGATTACTACCGCCCGCGGGCGAGCGGGGCTATCCGCTACCGCGTGTATCGCCACGACAAGCCGATCACCGCCGCCAACATCGGCTTCGCCGAGCTGCTCGGCGAGGCGCTGCCGGGCTCGGCCTACAACACGCGGCACGTCTTGGACCCCAAGGCCCGGGGTGGGAAGATGCCCGCGGTCGGGCTGGGCAGCAAGAAGTACGCTCACTGCCTGGCCGTGCGGGTGGCGGTGGAGGAGGGCGAGGTGGTGGACGATCGCGGCGTCCCGCGGATGAAGACCCGCCCGCTCCCGCCCGGCACCGGGCTGTACGTCCATACGGTCACCCGGCCGGGGAAGGCCTACTACGCGGTCCTGACCGCCTCCGGCGGCGTGGTCAACGCCCGGGGCGTCTCTTCGGCCAACACCGCCGGGCCCGTCGAGCAGCGGGTCGCCGACCCGGAGCCCGTGATGTACATGGACCTGACCCGCGCCCACGCCAAGGAGGGCGTCTATCACCAGCAGTATTACTCTTTCTGGACGACCCACCCCCTCAGCCGGCTGCCCGCACGCTACGACGTGATCGTCAGCTACTGCCCGGAGCGGCTCCTCCGCCCGGCCCCGGTGCGGATCGCCCGCGCCCAGTGGGGCGTTCAGCCGGTGCCGTACTGGCCCCGGGCGCGGTCCCCCGGCAGCCGCGGGCTGCACCTGACCCACACCGCCGACAGCCCGCTGGCCTTCCGCACCGGGCTGAACGACGCCATGGACACCCTCAAGGGCTTCGACGAGGGCACCTGGCGCCCCTTCCACATGAGCCGCCAGGACGCCATCCTCCGCTGGATGAAGCGCCGTTGGCCGGTGGACGCCGACCGCATCAGCGTGTACGCGCCCTGCTGGGGCTGCCTGGAGGTCACCCGCGGCGACACCTACGCCTACCTGAACGGGTACATGCTGGCCGAGGTCACCAAGGGCTTCCAGACCTTCGAGCGGGCCTGCGCCGTCTGGGGCGAGCCGAAGAAGTACGAGTCCCGCCCCCACAAGCCCAACCCCTACCGCATCAACGACGTCACGAGCTGGGTGCTGGCCAACCCCCAAAAGGAGCTGCCCTTTATCATCAGCCGGGGAAACGCCGGATGCCACAACAAGGACATGGGCTGGCCCCCGTTCCCGCGGTTCTTCTGGGCGATGATGAAGAGCAAGCGGGCGTTCATGTACAACCCGCGCGGCAAGGTCTACGGGGCCGTCACGGGCGGCCCGATCCGACTGGGCCGCGACCAGTCCGTGCCCGCCTTCGCCCACTGCTCCCTGGACGACGCCATCGGGGACGGCGACCCCTGGACGTCGGACTGGATGGTCAGGGGGAGCTGGTACGAGAGCTCCCAGCTCAACGGGTACCTCCTCTGGGATTCCGCCGCGACCGTGGATGCCCCGGCGAAGTACGAGATCACCGTCTGGCTGGCCGAGAACGCCCCGCTCGGGGACTGCACCGTGGACATGACCCCTCGCCGCTGCCGGAAGTTCAAGGCCACCCCCGGCCAGAAGTTCGCCTGGACCAATACGCTGCTGCCCCCGCAGCCGGAGGCGAAAGAGGATGCCCCCACCGACACGAAAGCCAAGGCCAAGCCGTCGGAGAAGTCCAAGCCCGCCGCAAAGCCGACAGTGATCCAGAGCGGCCCGGCCACGGCCGACGAGTTCGGGTTGGTGACGGTCGAGAAGCTCAAGGTCACCAAGGGCCGGCACCGGGTCACGATCCGGCCGGCGAGGTGAAAAGGAGCGCCCTTGATGGAAGCGAAGAGATTCGTGTTGCCGGCGTCGCTGATCGCCGCGGGGCTGACGCTCTGCGGCCTGGCTGCGGAGAAGCCCCGCGCCGCGGCGACGAAGCCCGCGCGTCTGCGGTTCAGGAAGATCGTGGTGGACAAGGCCTTCCGCTCGGAGGGCGTGGCCGTCGGCGACGTCAACCGCGACGGCCGGGCGGACCTCCTCGTCGGCGACGTGTGGTACGAGGCGCCCGACTGGAAGGTCCACGAGGTCCGCAAGGTCGGCAAGTACAACCCCGCCAGGGGCTACAGCAACTGCTTCGCCAACTTCGCGTGGGACGTCAACGGCGACGGGTGGATCGACTCCATCGTCGTGGGTTATCCCGGGGCGCCGTGCCACTGGTACGAGAACCCGCGGAACGCCCCCGGCCACTGGAAGCAGGGGACCGTCGCCCGCAGCGCCTGCAACGAGACGCCGCTGTTCGCCGACCTGCTCGGCGACGGCAAACGGGTGGCGGTCTTCGGCTGCGAGGGGAAGATGGCCTGGTTCGGCATCCCCAAAGACGTCCGGAAGCCCTGGGACATGCACGCTGTCGCCGCCCCGAAGGCGCCGGGGACGCACAAGTACGCTCACGGCCTGGGCGTCGGCGACGTCAACGGCGACGGGCGCAAGGACATCCTCGTCACCGCGGGCTGGTGGGAGGCGCCCGAGGACCGCACGAAGCCCAACTGGAAGTTCCACAAGGCCTCCCTCGGACCCGACTGCGCCGACATGATCGTCTACGACGTGGACGGCGACGGCGACAGCGACGTCGTCACCAGCTCCGCCCACCGCTACGGGATGTGGTGGTTCGAGCAGACCCGCACCGAAAAGGGCATCCAGTTCAAGCGGCACGAGATATCCAAGGCGTTCTCGCAGGCCCACGCCCTGATCCTGGCGGACATCAACGCCGACGGGCTGAAGGACCTCGTCACCGGCAAGCGGTACTTCGCCCACAACGGCGGCGACCCGGGGGCGAAGCAGCCCGCCGTCCTGTATTGGCTCCAGCTCCGCCGTACCGCAAAGGGAAAGGTCCAATTCATTCCCCACAAGATCGACGACGACTCCGGCGTGGGGACCCAGTTCGTCGTGACCGACCTCAACGGCGACAAGAGGCTCGACATCGCCACCTCCAACAAGAAAGGCGTGCACCTGTTCATCCAGGAGCGCGAAGCCGGGAAATGAAACGCACGAGCCCGACGGCGGCCTCCATCGCCCTGGCGTTGGCGGCGTGCGGCCAGGCGGCCGCGGCGGCCGAAACCGCGCCGGCGGACTTCCGCCCGCCGGCCGTCTGCCCGGCCCCCAAGCAGGTGAGGTTCGAAGGCGCCTGGGAGCTGCCGGCGGCGGACGCCTGCGCGATCCACATCGGCCCCCAGGCCACCCAGCCGGAGGTCTACGCTGCCGAGCGACTGGCCCGGGATATCCGCCGCCGGTTCAAGCTGACCATCGAGATCGTCAAGGGCGACGCCCTGCCGCAGGGGAAGTCCTTCGTCGCGGTCCTGGGGACCGCCAAAGGCAACCCGCTGGTGGCCAAGTTTGCCGCCGAGCGGAAGCTGGCCGTCGACGAGACCGGGCTCGGGGGAAAGACCTACAGCGCCGACGACCGGGCGGGGCTGGACGGGTACGTCATCGAGACCTTCGGGGTCGGGAAGGTCAGGGCGGTCCTGGTCGCCGGCGTCAACGGGCGGGGGGTCATCTACGGCGCCGACACGCTCTTCCAGCTGCTGCGGAGGAGGGAAAATGGCGTCGAGCTGGCCCGCGCCGCCGTCCGCGACTGGGCGAGCATCCCCTGGCGGGGCAGCGTCTCCTCGCTGACGCCCTCGGCCGAGGACGACCCCGACCACGACGCCCGCATCCGCGCCAGGCTCAACTTCACCGACACCCGCTACCCGGGCGGGCTGTGGCTGTACCCCGGGAAGCTCACGAAGGACCTCTGCCAGCGCTTCCGGCGTTCGGTCGCCGAGGCCCACCGCCGCGGCATGCTGGTCTACGCCCACATGATCAGCAGCGAGAAGTCAGGGCGCTCCTTCCGCCAGATCTCCGCCGACTTCGAGAAGATGCTGGCCCTCGGCGCCGACGGGATGTGGATCGGGTACGACGACGCCGGCGGCGGATCGGACCCCATCGGGACGGGCAGTCGGCTGATGGCGCTGGCGGCGGCCCGCGGCCTGTCCGGGCGGCGGATCGCCCACACGCCGCCGTCCTCGATCACGACCGTCGACGGCGAGCCCGTCACCGGGAACTACCATCGGCTGGCCGGGGCCCAGGCCGGCCACGCCCGGTTCATCGCCGCCGTGGCCGGCATGGACACGGCCCTGTACTACATCACCTCTCCCCCCACGCCAGGGCGGCACAAGATCGCCAAGGCCGTCGGCCTGGCCGAGGGAAAGTACGCCTGGTGGCACAACTGGCCGAGATATCCCGCCGGGCTGCTGCACACCAGCTACGGCGGCTCCAGCCTCCGCCCGGGCGGGGCCGCCGCCTACTACGGCATGGTCCCGCTCTCCGTGGGCTGGCACCGCCCCAACCCGGCCAACCTCCGCGACGCCGGCAGGCAGATCTCCGCCGTCTGGCTGAACGCCTGCACCGGGCGGAAGCAGGTCGAGTACCTCCAGTCGGTGCTCGGGTTCTGGGCGTGGAGCCCCGAGCGGTACGACTGGCCGGGCGTCCGGCGGGCGATCCACGGGTACGTTTTCGGCCCGGCGCAGGCGGCGCCTGCCGGGGGCTTCGACGCCGGGCTGGCGCGGGTGACGAAGCGGGTGGTCCGGATCGGCGGGAAGCGCGGCCCTGCGGTGTTGGGGCGAAGGGCCGACGCGCCCGCCCTGGCCAAGACCCTCCAGGAGATGGACAAGCTCTTGAAGATCATTGCCCCGGCCGCCGCGGGCGAGAGCATGATCGACCCCGCGCGACTGGAGAGGCTCTACCTCGAGCCGATGCGGGCGACCGTCGCCCACATCGGCAAGGTCGTCGACCTGAGCGTGCCCGAGGTCTCCCCGGAGCAGCTCGACAAGCGGATGATCGCGCTGCTCGACGCCGGCAGGCAGGCCGAGGCCGAGCAGGCACTCCGGGCCGTCAGCAAGAAGGTCCTCGCCGACGTGGCCCGCATCAAGGAGGCCCTCTCCGGCGACAAGCACGTGGATGCGTACGTCAAGGGCTGGGAGCAGCGGCTTTCGGGGATGGACTACTGGGAGGGCGCCCTGGCCGCCTTCCGCGCCGAGCGGGCCAGGCAGGCAGAAAAAGAGGCCCGCCGGCGGGCCGAGGACATGCGGAAGATACCTGTGCGTTTCAAGCAGCTCGTCCGCGGAGACTTCGCCCGGCTGCTGGCCGGTCTGGCCCGCCCGCCGGCGGGCAAGTGCCTGGCCGAGGTCAGGCCCGCCGACTGGAGCTGGCCGACCGACCCGCCTTGCTGCAACGGCCCCTGGGGCATCGGCCGCTACGCCTCCACCCACGGGACCTGCGTGGCCATCGCCTATCCGGACCGGACGGGCTCCCGGGCGGGGTTCTATGCCGAGGTCCGGGCCGAGCTGACCGTGCCGAAGTTCCAGTCCCGGCTGACGCTGGACGCCTTCGTCAACGACAACCGGGCCATCAAGACGACCGGGTACTGGTTCACGCAGCTTTGGGTCAACGAGCAGATGGTATGGGAAGAGGACGTGGCGGCCTCTCGGGCGGGGAAGGAGTGGCTGTCGATCGACGTCAGCGCCCCGGCCAGGAAAGCACCGAAGCTGAGGCTGCGATTCCGGGTCCACGGGCGGCGCGGCGTGTCCAATTACGGGCTGGTCGCCTTTCTCGGGCCGGTCAGGCTGCTCGGCGAGTAGCGCGGGCAGATCGGCCCGTGCGGACCCGTGCGGACGGAAAGACCGCGGGCGCCGGGCGCATCGGCCCGCGGAATCGGATACAATGGCGAAGACGTAAGTCCGAGTGGGAGCGCATCATGCTCACCGGCAACGCGAATGACCTGAGAGACTGGAAGCGCCAGGCCCTCGGGGGGATGTCCCCCGCCCTGAGCGCCTCGAGCGGGCCTGCCCTGGCCCGGCGCGAGTTCCTCAAGGCCGCCCTGGTCGGATCCGCCGCCCTGGCCGGGGCCGGCAGGCTCATGCCCGCCGCCGCCGACACGCCGGCCGGGGCCGTCAGGACCGGCACGTTCTACTTCCCTCGGCTGATGTTCCACGTCAAGGACGGCAAGGACATCTGGAACGCCTATCCCATGGCCGACGTCATCCTCCGCAGCCGCCTGGTGGAGCTGACCAACATCAACGCCAGCAGGGAGCCGGTGATCGTCCGGCTGGCGGACCTGGAGCGGATGTGCCGGTACCCGTTCATCTTCGCCACCTCGGAGGGCGACTTCGACATTCCCCCCAACGAGGAGGCCAACCTGAGGGAGTTCCTCCACCGCGGGGGCTTCATGCACTTCGACGACTGCGTCATCGGGCGTACCGGCGACCGGTTCTTCCAGGCGTGCATCCGGCTGCTGAAGAAGTTCTTCCCCGACCATGAGGTCAAGCGCGTCCCCGACGAGCACGAGATCTATCACTGCTACTTCGACTTCGAGAAGGGCTGCCCGCACCTCCAGGGCAAGGAGCACGGCGGGTGGGGGCTGTTCGAGAAGGGCACCGGGCGGATCATGGCCTTCGTCACCCCCGGGGACCTGCACTGCGGGTGGACCCGACAGTTCTTCAGCGCCAGGCAGAACGAGCAGGCCATCAAGATGGGCATCAACATCATCATCTACTACCTCACCCACTGAAGCGCCGCCAGCCGCAATCGCCCTCCGCCCATCTGCGCCGGCCCGGTATAATGCAGGACACTGCACGATGTCTGACCCGCTCGGCCGGAGGATACGAGTGAGAAGACTTGCCTCAATCTGGAGCCTGCTCGGGGCGTTCTCGTTGCTGGCTGCTCCCGCCGGCGCGGCGGACGTGAACCTCCGCGCCGCCGGAGGCGTGGGGCTGGCATACGTCGGCACCTACTACGGGCTGGTGGACCCCGACGACGGGTCCTGGCACGTCGGGAGCGACCTGGCCGGCTTTCCTTCCAAGACCTGGATGGCCGTCGCCGACACCGGGGCCTCGGCGTGCATCCTCGGCGTCTCCACCCAGGACGCCTACCAGGCGTGGGACGGGACGGGCATTCCCCTCCAGTTGTATCCGGACGTCAAGTTCGTGGACGAGGGCTTCGGCGGCTCGGTCGAGTTCGCCGTGACCCGCCCGGTTCGGCTGATGATCGCCGACTTCAAGACGGCCGACGCGGACCCGGACAACACGGCGTTGTACACGGCCTACGGCCCGATCGGCCGGAGCCCGCCGCCGTCGATTCACATGGCGGCGGCCCTGGAGCCCATCGGCGGGGGTGACGTCGACGTGGACATCATCGGCATGAGCGTCATGCAGGGCAGGCTCCTGCACGTCGATCCGCACTACCTCCAGTTCCTGCGGCTGATGCTGATCGTGATGGCCGGTTCCCTGGAGCGGCCGGCCCCCTCCCCGGC
>CAZNSB010000215.1:0-8628 GCA_964575155.1 uncultured Planctomycetaceae bacterium
GAACCGGACATTTCTATCTGGTTAAGACCGGACATTTCTATTTGGGTTTGACATTCCGCCACGGCCGCGCTTGACGACGGGCCGGCGGCGACTTACCCTCGCGGCCATCATGACCGACACCCCCGCCACAGAGGTCACCCTGGGCCAGCTCGCCGAGCAGCTCGGCGGGAAGCTCTCGGGCGATCCGGCCCGAGTGGTCCGCGGCGCCAACAGCCTGGCCGACGCCGCCGAGGACGAGATCGCCTTCCTCGCCAACGTCCGGTACGAGCGTTTCATGGCCGGGGCAAGGGCGGCCGCCGTCATCGTCGCCGAGGACTACGCCGGGGCGGGCGAGCGCCTCATCCGCTGCGCCGACCCGTACTTCGCCTTCCGCCAGGCCATGGTCCTGCTCCACGGGTTCCGGGAGCACCCCTACCGGGGGGTAGACGCGGGCGCGCGGATCGACCCGACGGCCCGGCTGGGAGAGAAGGTGGCGGTGGCGCAGTTCGTCACCGTCTGCGGGGGCGCCCGGATCGGGGCGCGGACGGTTCTGTACCCCGGGGTGTTCGTGGGGGCCGGGTGCGTGGTCGGCGCCGACTGCGTCCTCTACCCCAACGCGGTGCTCTACGACGGCACCGTCCTGGGCGAGAGGGTCATCGTCCACGCCGGCAGCGTCATCGGCCAGGACGGGTTCGGCTACGCCACGCACGGCGGGCGGCACGAGAAGATTCCCCCCGCCGGGTGGGTCGAGGTCGGCGACGACGTCGAGATCGGCGCCTGCTGCACCATCGACCGCGCCGCCGTCGGCGCCACCGTCATCGGCGCCGGCACCAAGTTCTCCAACCTCGTCGCCATCGGGCACGGGACCAAGGTCGGGAAGGGCTGCCTGTTCGTCGCCCAGTCCGGCATCGCCGGGTCCACCAAAATCGGCGACCACTGCGCCTTCGCCGGACAGGCCGGCGTCGTCGGGCACATCGAGATCGGCGACAACGTCCGCGTCGGCGGACAGGCCGGCGTCGTCAACGACATCCCCGCCGGGCAGGAGGTCTTCGGGGCGCCGGCCATCCCCCGAGGCCAGGCACGACGCGTCTACTCCCTCCTGCCCCAACTGCCGGACCTCCGCGACCAGATCAAGAAGCTCGCCGCCGAACTGGCCGAGCTCAAGGCCCAAGAGAAACCCGGAAAGCAAGCGTGACCCCACCCGGCAAGCCCCTGGGCCTGATCGCCGGCGCCGGTCGGCTGCCCGTGCTCATCGCCCGCGGCGCCCGCCGCCAGCGGCGCCGGCTGGTGACGGTGGGCCTTCGTGGCCTGGCAGACCCGGCCCTGCGCGACCTGGCCGACGAGTTCACCTGGGCGGGCGTCGTCCGCCCCGGCAGGTGGATCCGACACCTCCGCCGCCACGGCGCCGCCCAGGCGGTGCTCGCCGGCGGCGTGCGAAAGGCCCGGATGTACTCCCGCTGGCGGCTGCTGCGGCACCTGCCCGACCTCCGCGCCGTTCGCATCTGGTACGGGCGGCTCCGCCACGACAGGCGCGACAACGCCGTCCTCCTCGCCGTCGCCGCAGAACTCGCCTCCGAAGGGATCCAGCTCATGTCCAGCATCGAGTACTGCCGCGAGCACCTCGCCTCCGAGGCCCTCATGACCCGCACCCCCGTCCCCAGGGCCTGCCTCGCCGACGTCGACTTCGGCTTCGAAATCGCCCGCAGGTGCGCCCAGCTCGACATCGGCCAGGCCGTCGCCGTCAAGGAACGCGACATCATCGCCGTCGAGGCCATCGAGGGGACCGACCAGATGATCGCCCGCGCCGGGCGGCTCTGCCCCGCCGGGAAGTGGACCCTCGTGAAGGTCGCACGCCCCGACCAGGACCTGCGCTTCGACGTGCCCACCGTCGGCCCGGAGACCGTCGAGAACCTCCAGGCCGCCGGCGCCGCCTGCCTCGTCCTCGAAGCCGGGCGTACCCTCATCCTCGACAAGCCCGAGACCCTCGCCCTCGCCGACGAACACGGCCTGGCCGTGGTCGGAAAGCGCCCCTGAGTCCCGCCCGACCACCCGCCGGCGGGATCAGGCCTTGGGCTTCCGGCGGCGGCGATTGGGGCGCTTCCCGTGCAGGTACAGGGCGAGGTAGATGTGCCGCAGCCTCTCCATGCTCAGCGAGCGGAGGTACTCCGCGGAAAAGTCGACGGGGAAGTCGCACTCCAACGAGAGGATGGCCTGAGTCAGGGCGCCGCGGTCCATGCCGCCCACCCCCCGAAGCCGCCTGCCCGTCCGCTGCGGAGCCATGTCTACAACCCAATCCCGTTGCCCCGGCCTTGCCAAACTCGCCCACTACGTCTATCGGCAGGTGAGTGGGCGCGCTTGGGTTAGATGGCAATGCCCGGGGAGGGGAGGGATGATCTTGCGGGGGCGGGCAGGCGGCGCCCGCCCCGGCCGGGGGGCGCCGCTGAGGAATCCGCCACGCGCCCTACCCGTCGCGAAGCTCGGCGAGCAGGCGGGTGACGGCCTTCTCCAGCTTCTGGGGTGTTTCGTAGGTTCCGGCGGCGATCTCGGCCCGCACGCGCTCGAGGAGCTCTCTGCGGACCGGCGGGAGGTCGCGCGCCTTGCGGACCCACTCAGCCAACTCCTCGGCACGGATGTCCGCCCGCCGGCCGGCGCGATCCTCCGGGCCGTGAGCCTTCGCCGACTTCTTGCCCGCACCGCCCTTCCGCTCTTTCGCCTTCTTCATGTCCTCATCCGGCCTTGCCCTTGCCGCGGCCTCCCAGCCGCTAAAGGCGCAGCCGACGCCCGGTCTGGCCTTCCGTGGCGCTTGAGGTGCGTCGGCGAGTGCCCGGTGAGGCAGCTCCCGCGGAGGCTCCAACGGCGCTCCGGACGCTTCCCGGCCGCGGATGCTCCGTTCCGCGGCCGACGCGGTGCGCGGGGCTGGCTCTTCCCAGGTGGGCGGGCGAATCCATTGGCCCGCCCGAACGCGTCCCTGCTAGGGCTGCTATCGGCCAAGCCCGCCCAGGAACTTCACGGATTCGCGAAACGGGGCGAAATGCCTAAGTCTCTTTCTTAATGGCGCTTACGCCGGATTCCGCCCCCGCTCCCCCCGCAGTGCGAAAATTCGTCGCCCCATCCGGCAGCCCAAGCTTTACACAGTTTCCGCAGGCTACTTAGATTAACGAGGCGATTGCCGGCCAGGCCGCCGCCGGCCGCTGACGACTCCATCAACTCACGAGGCGGCGCCGTCCTGCCGGGCCCTGCCCGCCAGGTGGACCATGATCACCGTGACGTCGGCGGGGGTGATGCCGCTGACGCGGAGGGCCTGCCCGAGGGTCTCCGGGCGGATCGCGCCCAGCCGCTCACGGGCCTCGGCCCGGAGGTGCGGGACGTCGCGGTAGTCCAGCCGGGCGGGGATGGCCTTGGCCTCCATCTCCGCCAGCCGGGCCGCCGACGCCCGCTGCCGCGCGACATACCCCTCGTAGCGGCAGTCGACCGCGACCGTCTCGACGGCGTCGCGGTGCCGGCGCCACAGCCGACGGAGCGATTCGTCCGCCGGCAGGAGCTGCTCGGCGCTGACCCCCGGGCGGGCGAGGTGCTCGGCGAGGGACCGGCCCCGGCGGCGGACGGCGTGGAGGATTCTCTCGGCGGCCTCGACGGCCCGCCGCTTGGCGGAGAACCGCGCCCAGCGCCGGTCATCGACCAGCCCGATCTCGCGCCCGAGGGCGGTCAGTCGGCGGTCGGCGTTGTCGGCCCGCAGCAGCAGGCGGAACTCCGCCCGGCTGGTGAACATGCGGTAGGGCTCGAGGACGCCCCGGGTGACGAGGTCGTCGATCATGACGCCGACGTAGGCCTGGTCGCGGCGGAGGACCAGCGGCCGCCGGCCGCGGAGGGAGGCCGCCCCGTTCACCCCGGCGAGGAGCCCCTGCCCGGCGGCCTCCTCGTAGCCGGTGGTCCCGTTGACCTGACCGGCCAGGAACAGCCCGCCGACGGCCTTGGCCTCCAGCGTCGCCCCCAGTTGCGTGGGGTCGGCGTAGTCGTACTCGATGGCGTAGCCCCAGCGGAGGACGCGGGCCCTCTCCAGCCCCGGCAGGTGGTGGACGATGACCCCCTGCACGTCCGGCGGCAGGGAGGTGGCCACGCCGTTGAGGTAGACCCAGTTGGTGTCGCGTCCCTCCGGCTCGAGGAACACGGGGTGGCTGTCCCGGTCCGGGAACCGGTGGACCTTCAGCTCCAGCGAGGGGCAGTACCGCGGGCCGGTGGCCGCGATCTGCCCGTCGAACAGCGGCGCCCGGTGGAAGCTGTCGCGGACCGCCTCGTGGATGCGGGCGTGGGTGCCCGTCAGCCAGCACGGAACCTGCTCCACGTCCAGCGAATCGTTCAGGAAGGAAAACGGGACGGGCGGCTCGTCGCCGTCCTGGCGCCTCAGCCGGCCGCAATCGACGCTCTCGGCGGCGACCCGCGGGCAGGTGCCCGTCTTCAGCCGCCCCAGGCGAAGCCCCAGCGACTCCAGCGACTGCGACAGCCGCCCGGCGGGGGGCTCGCCGTAGCGCCCCCCGGCCCAGACCTTCTTGCCGCAGTGCAGCACGCCGCGGAGGAAGGTCCCCGCGGCGACGATCGCGCAGCGGCAGCGGAGGGTCGCTTCGCCGGAATCCGTCGCGCTCTCAAGTCCCACGGACGGCAATCCGCGGGCTTTGGACGGATGCGTTACCACCCGCACGCCGACGACGCGGCCGCTGGCGGTGAGAATCTCCGTCGCCTCGCCCTCGATGACGGTCAGGTTCTCCAGCTCGGAGAGCTTCCGCTGGATGAAGGCGGCGTAGGCGTGGCGGTCGGACTGGCATCGCGGCCCCCACACCGCCGGTCCCCGGGAGCGGTTGAGCATGCGGAACTGCATGCCCGTGGCGTCGGCGGCGACGCCCATCAGCCCGCCCATCGCGTCGATCTCCCGGACGATCTGCCCCTTCCCGACCCCGCCGACGGCCGGGTTGCACGACATCTGCCCGATCCGGTCTTTCCGCAGGCTCACCAGCGCCGTCCGCGCCCCCAGCCTCGCCCCCGCCCACGCCGCCTCCACCCCGGCGTGCCCCCCGCCGACGACCACGATGTCGAAGTCCCGCTGACCCACTTCGGCATTGTAGCTCGAAGGTGGGACTTCGTCCCACCCTACAACGCTCTGGGGTTTTCTGAAGAGGCGTAGGCGTAGGGTGGGACGCCGCCGCGAAGCGGCAAGCCCCACCCTCAAGCTGTGCGTTGAACCGGTCCGGGCTAACGGGTAACTTCTCAGGCGGCTCGCCGGGCGTTTCAGTCGGTCGCAGCGCCCGGACAGAAAGGCGGAGGCCAATGGAAAAAGACGCCGCCGAAGAGGGCCGGCGGATGCTCGTCGGCGACCCCCTGCCCAACATCCCCTGGCAGCCCAGGCCGGCGGGGTCCGCCGAGGTCCTCTGGCGCCACCCCGGCAATCCGGTGATCGGCCCGCATCCGTTCCCCCAGGCCCGCAGCGTGTACAACAGTTGCGTCGTGCCTTTCGGCGAGGGCTTCGCCGGGGTCTTCCGAGTCGACTGGCTCTGCATGACTCCCCACCTGCATTTCGGCACCAGCCCGGACGGGCTCACGTGGCGAATCCAGCCCGAGCCCATCCGCTTCGCCTGCCCCGACCCGGACGTGGGGAAGGTGGACTTCGCCTACGACCCCCGGCTGTGCAGGATCGAGGACCGCTATTTCGTGACCTGGTGCAACAACTACTTCGGCCCGACCATCGGGCTGGCCTGGACGGACGACTTCAAGACGTTCCACCAGATGGAGAACGCCTTCCTGCCCTACAATCGCAACGGGGTCCTCTTCCCCCGGAAGGTCGGCGGCAACTACGCGATGCTGAGCCGGCCCAGCGGCCCGGGCGCGGCGACCGCCTTCGGCGACGTCTTCTACAGCGAGAGCCCCGACCTGGTTCATTGGGGCAGGCACCGAATCGTCCTCACCCGCGGGCCCCGGAAGTGGGAGCGCGTCAAGATCGGCGCCGGGCCGGTCCCCATCGAGACCCGCGGGGGCTGGCTGATGATCTACCACGGGGTCGCCGACACCTGTGACGGGTTCGTGTACTCTTTCGGCGCGGCCCTGCTCGACCTGGAGCAGCCCTGGCGGGTGCGATGCCGCTGCCGCTTCCCGCTCCTGTCGCCGGAGAGGCCCTACGAGACCACCGGGTTCGCCGGCAACGTGGTCTTCCCCACCGCCGCCCTCGCCGACACCCCCACCGGGCGGATGGCGATCTACTACGGCGCCGCCGACACCTGCACCGCCCTCGCCTGCGCCCAGGCCGATGAACTCCTCGCCTATCTCCGGGAGAACTCCGACGCTCGGACCTAGTACATTGTCAACACTGAACTTTGGGGTGCCACGGCTGCGCCTTTTGCAGCCGTGCCTGCCCCGGGGCCCGCACGGCTGCACACAGCGCAGCCGTGGCACCCATAGATTCAAACTTGACGCGTCACCAGCTCGACGGGTGGCACCTGCCTGCCGGGAGGCAGGCGGCTTGCTTGCCAAGCCGTGTTCCCAGATGAAGCGACACGCCCGCGACCGGGCGGCATCAAACCAAAGGAGATGACGAAATGGCGAAGCGACCTTCCCGCGTGGCGATCATCGGCTTCGACGCGCCGATCGTGAAGACCGTGCAGGCCCTGATGCGGTCGGGGAAGCTGCCGAACCTCGCCCGGCTGTGCCGGCGCGGGGTCTGGGCGCGCCACTGCCTCGTGCCGCACCCGACCATCACGCCGCCGAACTGGACGAGCATCGTCACCGGCGCCTGGATGGGGACGCACGGGGTCACCTGCTTCAACGTGCACAAGCCCGGCGACCCGCTGGACAAGGTCCACCAGGGCTTCTTCGCCGAGGACGTCCAGGCCGAGTACCTCTGGAACGCCGCCGCCCGCGAGGGCAAGCACGCCATCGTGATGAACTACCCGACGACCCACGGCCGGTCGGTCCGCAAGGGCGTCCTGGTCGCCGGCGCGGGACTGGCGCCCAACGAGTGGCGCACCGGCTCGGGCGAGATGGCCGTCGCCTGCTCCGCCTGCGGCGACGCCATGTTCTCCACCGAGCCGGGCGCCCACGCCACACCCATCGCCCCCCGCCCCGCCGACGGCTGGAAACACGCCCCCCGCAGCAAGGTCCTCCTGGAGGCCGACCTCCCGCTTCCCGGCCGGCAGGCCGCCGTGCCGCTCAAGCCCACCACCTGGCGACTGCTCCTGGCGGCGTCGAAGGGCAGGAGGCTCGACACCGCCTACGTCTGCCCGACCAGGGACGCGCGGGCGGCGTTCGCCCGGCTGAAGGTCGGCCGGTGGAGCCGGAAGTGCTTCGCCAAGATTCGAACGGCCAAGGGCGCCGTCGAGGTGGTCTTCCGCATGCGGCTCCAGGAGCTGGGCGCCGCCGGCACGCCGGTCAGCCTGTACGTGACGGCCTTGTGCCAGACCGCCGGCTGGGCCTCGCCCCGGGCCGTCTGCCGAGAGCTCCGCGACGTCGACGGCATGCCCCTCCCCAACAGCATGTACGAGTCGCACGCCCTCGGGTGGGTCGACAGCCGACAGCTCGTGGACCTCATGGACATGCAGAACACCTGGCTGGGTGCGGCGGCGAGTCGGCTGATGAAGACCCACCCCTGGGACATCTTCGCCATGCACGCCCACTGCCCCGACCACTGCTACCACGCCTTCCTGAACAAGCTGGACCCGGCCGTCTGCGCCGACCGGAAGGTGGTGGCCGAGTACCGCGCCGCGGAGCGAGGCTTCTACCAGAGCCTCGACCGGATGGTCGGCACGATCCTCCGCGCCGCCGGGGAGGACGAGACCCTCTTCATCGTCACCTCCGACCACGGCGCCGTCCCGACGGCCGGGCGGTTCGAGAAGGACTTCCGCGGGTTCAACGTCGGCGAGGTGCTCACCCGGGCCGGTCTGACCGTCTGGAAGAAGGACCGCAGGACGGGCAGGGACGTCGTGGACTTCTCCAGGTCCCGCGCCGTGGCGCAGCGGTCGGTGTACGTGTACGTGAACCTCCGCGGGCGCGACCCCCGCGGCATCGTTCCGCCGGCAAAGGCCGATGCGGTCTGCGACGAGGTCATCCGCGCCCTCTACGACCACACCGACCCAAGGACCGGCGTCAAGCCGATCGCCTTCGCCCTGAAGAAGTCTGATGCGCGGATCATCGGGCTGTACGGCGACCGCGTCGGCGACGTCGTCTACGGCGTCCGCCCCGAGGTCTCCGGCGAGCACGGGCGACAGCTCACCACCGCCGTGTACGGCGTGGGCGACATGCACGGGCTGTTCCTCATGGCCGGGCCGGGCGTCCGGAAGGGCGTCGTGCTCGACCGCACCGTCTGGCTGACGGACATCGTTCCGACGATCTGCTACCTCACCGGCCTGCCCGTCCCCGCACAGGCCGAGGGCGCCGTCCTCTACCAGGGCCTCACCGACCCGGACCTGCCCGGGGCCGCCGAGGCCCGCCTCCGCAAGGAGCTCACCAGGCTCGACGCCATCCGCAGCGCCGAGAAGGCGCTGACGCACTCTTACTGACAATTGCCAATGGACGGGTGGCGTGGCGAGCCGCGCTGTTTGCGGATCGCCACGTTCTCAAGCCCATCTTCAACAGTTTGGGCGGTGATTGCGAGGCCCGGTTGTTGTTTTA
>CAZNSB010000216.1:0-8617 GCA_964575155.1 uncultured Planctomycetaceae bacterium
GAACCGATCGTGCATCGCCCGTTCCTTCTCCCGCCGGTCCTTGCTGCGGGCCAGGATAAATGTCTCGGTGCTCTCCGGGCCGGCCACCAGTTTGACCTCGACGCCGGCTTGGACTTCTTGCCAGTCCTTCTCCGTCAAGTGCCGCTCGAATTGCCGCAACATCGCCTTGGGCGTGCCCACGATATACGATCCGCCCCGCTGGCGGATGAACGCCAGATTGGCCTCACTGACCATCCCGCGATCCATCACCCACACGCGGTTGGCCCGGCCGTACTTGGCCTCGATCCGCTCGACCATCTGCTGAACGGTCGTCGAATCGTTCGTGTTGCCGTCGAAGACCTCGTGGCCCAGAGGCATCCCGTCGGTCGTGACGATCAGGCCGATACACACTTGCAGGCAGTCCGGCCGGTTGTCCCGCGAGTAGCCCCGCTTGGCCATGGGATTGCCCTGGCAGAGCCCCTCGAAGTACGTGCTGGTGATGTCGTACAGCAGCAGGTCGTACTTCACGTCGAACAGCTCGCCCAGTCGCCGCTTCAGATGGCTCTCGATGGCCTCCTTGTGCGGCAGGAGTCGGTCCAGACCCTCATACAGTCTGTCGGTATGCACCTTCTTCGGGGCCACGCCCAACAGGTCCTCCAGGGCCGTTCGGGGGTACCACGTCTCTTCGATGTGCCGTTCGCTGGACGGCTCGCAAAACCTCGCGATCGTCAGGATCGCCGCCACGTGGGCCCAGGGCACGTCCTCCTTGCCCGACGGCATCGATCGCGCCAACAGCCCGGCCAGGCCCAACAGCCGCCAAAGCCCCAATGCCAACCACACGTCGCCGAAGTCCCGCAGCCGTTCCAGGCGAACGCCCTTGAGATTCACGTGGACGTAGCGGTCTTCGTCAGGCTCCTCATGCGGCGGGGGATCGAACAACCACCGTTCCGGCCGGTCCTTCTTGTCGAGCTTGCGGCCCAACTTCGCCCAGCCGCTCCGCTGGCTCTTCTTCAGTTCCCCCAGATACGCCACCACGCGATGCCGCGGACCTCTGGCCGTCCGCACCGTCTCCACCAAGGCCCAGTAGGTGTGCTTCTTGCCACGCTTCCGCCGACTCAGTCGCTTCAGGAACATCGCATCCTTGCCCTCAAAGCTCCGTCCTTGGCGGCAACGATGACACAGAAACTATCAGAAAAAAACCCAGTAGGTCGTGACTACATTGGGTTTGGACGCCAATGCGCCTCGAAAGTGCGGTCGAAGCGCCACACAGGTCGGCTTCTTGCCCCAAATCGGCGGCCTCGGGCCGAAAAAAAACTTCAAATACGCCCCAACTGCGTAACTTGGGCTAGTGCTCTGTCAAGCTTGAATCTGTGGGTGGAACAGGTTTTCAACCTGTTTGTCTCGCACAGGTTACAAACCTGTGCCACCAGCAAAATGATCCTTGACAGAGCACTAGAGGCGTGCCGGAGGCCTTTGCATCGAGGTCGCTGATTCGCGCCGAAATCCTGATCCATGTCGACTATTGACCTTCGTATTCCTAATGTAAGTTGACGAGTATTGTCGATGCCCTCTTGGGACAATGGAAAGGGACCTCCATGAGACCCAAGGGAACGGCGGCAGAACTGGAGCGGCGACGGCGGCGGGCGATGGCGTTATTGCAGGGAGGCAAGACGCAAGCCGCCGTGGCAGAAGCGATCGGCACAAGCGAAGCGTCTGTGTCGCGATGGAAGAAGGCCCATGAACAAGGCGGTGACGCAGCCTTGGCGGCCAAGCCGCATCCGGGCAAACCGTCAAGGCTGACCGCGGCCGAGCGCCGTCGCCTGCCGAGGTTACTGCTGCGGGGGGCGCAAAAGCACGGATATGACACGGACCTCTGGACACTGGCGCGTGTGGCCGAAGTGATCGCCGTGACCTTCGGCGTCGAGTACCACCCCGGGCACGTCTGGTACCTGCTGCGATCGATGGGATGGAGCAGCCGGAAGCCAGAGCGTCGCGCCCGCGAGCGGGACGAACAGGCCGTCGCGACGTGGCGTCGAGAGGACTGGCGGCGCATAAAAAGACGCCCGAAAAAGCGGCCGTAGTATCGTGTTTCTGGACGAGACGGGCCTGCGGCGCGTTGGGGCGAGGGCGGCGTGAAGGCCTCACGCGTCCATGGCCCGGATTCTTCGCAGTTCGGCGGCGCGGTACAGTCGGGGGACCAGGGCCAGGCCGAGTGCCGCCATGCCCGCGTACAGCCCCCCGCCCAGGAGCAGGACGTAGTAGACCCCGTAGGGCTGGGAGGTGGCGGCGGCGACGATGCCGGCGGCCAGGCCGGCGGCGCCCGCGACGGCCATCAGGACCAGCACCGCCAGCGCGAACCGCCGGGCGACGGCCTTGGCGCCGAGGAGGGCCACCAGGGCGCACAGGGCGCCCAGCAGCGTCCCGGTGGTCCCGCCGATCCACCCGCCGGTGGGGTCGGACCACCAGCCGGCCCCGGGCGCCCGCATGCGGGGGATCCGCGGGTCGTCAACGCGCTCCACCAGCCGAAGCGGGCCGAGGTACACGGTCCCCCCGGCCGGAAGGACCAGGTTGACCTCCAGCCGGGTCGGTCCCTGCCGGCTCCCCGTCCTGTCGAACGGCAGGCAGAAGCTTCGCCAGCCGGAGGCCCCGACGATGGCCTGCATCGGGCCCGCGTCGGCGAGCGTCCGGGTGAAGCAGGGGTCGGTGCCGGGAAAGTGGCTCCACATTTCAAGGTGTCCCTTCCGGCCGTCGGCGGTCTTGACGCCTTCGTACCGGATGGACCCGATCACGGCGTACCGGACGGCGGTGACGCCGGGTTTCTCGATGGTGACCAGCTTCAGTCTCGCCTGGCCGTCGGCCTGTAGCCGGAGCTGCTCGAACTCGGCCTGCATGCCGGGCGGGAGCACGCGGGCGGCGGCGGAGAGGTGTGCGAGCCTGCCTGCCTGGTTGAGTCGGGCCCAGGAGATCTCCTGAAGCGTCCTCTGGACCTCGACGCCCGTTGCGGATGCGCAGACCAGCAGGCTAAGGGTCGCGGCTGCTTTGAGGTTTGTCATGGCGATTCTCCATTTGCCTTCTGTGGGCGGCCAGGAGGCGTCGGAGGCTGTCGGCGTCGAGCTTGCCCTCCACGTGCAGCATCCGCGCCAGCCGCTCCACTTCATCGAGGAATTCATGGTTGTCAACGAGCTTTATCTTTGCGATCAGCCGGTCCAGCCGAAGCCGGACCGTCGGATACGAAATCCCGTAGGCCCCGGCCAGCGCCTTCAGCGAGCCGGAGGCAAGGACGAATCGCTTGATGAAGGCCAGGTCCTCCTCGCTGAGCTGATCGGTCCACCTTGTCCTTGCCGGTTCCATCTTCCCGGTCCTGCTATTAACTTTCTTGAACCCCACATGAATTATAAGATAAACAAAGAGAAAGTCAAGATCAATTTTATTGAAAAGGCCATGCGGCCGGCTGTCCCTGCACGGGTAAAGGCCCCCGGCCGGGGCTACTTGTGGAAGGCGGGGTCGAACCAGAAGACGTTGAGGGGGTAGCTCGGCAGCTTCAGCGGGCGCACGACGAGGCGCATCTCCTTGGCGCCGGCGAGTGCGTCCACCGCGAGCAGGCGGAAGTCGTCGGTCGGGGCCATGAGCCCGCTCTGGGCGCGCAGCTTGCCGTCCACGTAGATTTCGTAGTTGAGGCGGTCCGTCGCCGCGCCCGGAAGGCCCCACATGCCCACCAGGATGTTCCACGTATCGGGAAAACCGACGTATGCCGAGAAGGCCTGGAAGCCTTTTCCTTCGAGATTGAAGACGGCCTCGTAGGGCGCGCCCCCGCGAACGCACCGGGCGAAGGGCCTAGCCCTGGGCCAGTACTTCCTCTTCATGTCGTCGCCGATCGGCTGGGCGCCTACGCTGATCGCCCCGCGCGCCCCCCCGTACCGCTTGAGCAGGGCGGCGTAGACCTCCCCGGTGACGGGGACGGCCCGGACGGGGGGCAGCGCGGGCGCCCGGTAGGGCCGGATCACGTGGACCGCCAGGGGCACTTTCACCTTCGCCGCCCCGCCCACCTCCTCGACGGTGAGGGCGGCCTCGTGATAGGCCGGCTGCCTCTCGGGGGGGGCCGCGGTGACCTTGAGCGTAATCGGGGACTCGGGCGGGGCCTTCCCCGAAGCCGGCTGCACCTGGATCCACCCCGCCGAGGCCGACACCTTGTAGGAAACCTCCGCCCCGGAACGGTTGTGCACCATCACCTCACGCGTCTCGCTGCCCCCGGCGGACACGTTGAAGGGTATCCTGCCCTTGTGGGGAATGAACTGAAAGCCCCAGAACACCCGGGCCGTGTCTCCCTCCGGCGGGACGAACGCGAGGACCTCGCCGACGCTGGCGGCGATCGCCACGGGGTATTCCCGGCCGGAGGCCACGTCCGTGACGGTGAGCGTTCCCTTGGCGGTGGTTCTCGGCTTGATTGCGGCGGCGTCCAAGGTGACCTCCAGCTCCTCGACGCCGCTGAGGGTTCCGGCTTCTCTGCGGGGCAGGATCCACGGCTGGTCGGCGCGGGCCCGCCAGGCCCGGGCCTTGCCCGTCCAGTTGCGCAGGCGAAGCGGCGCGGTCCGCTTCCCGCGGGCGGGGGCGGAGATCTTGACGGCCGTCTTGTCCACGTCCAGGCCCACCACCGCACCCGCTTCCGCAGCCGTCTCGAACAGCCGCCCCGACCGCTCCCGCCAGTCGTAGGTGTGCTCTGAATACAGAGGATGGTCACTGAGGCTGGAGATGTAGAAGGTGCCCCGGTTGTGCTCGAAGAGCACCTCCCGGGCCTTGGCGGCGAGCGCGGGCGGCAGGAGCTTGCGGTCGATGGCCTGTTCGAGGAAGATGCGGGCCTCCGCTTCCTGAAGCCCCTCGATGAGCGCCTCGAAACGCGCGCTCGGCTCGGCGCCGCGGGTTCCCGGCCAGAGCATGGCGGAGACGGGCATGCCCGGGCGGAGGAACCCGGCGCTGCGGACGCCGCGGAAGAAGACGTTGGCGAAGTCGTCCGCGCCCAGGCGCCCCGGCCCGCTCACGCCCGAGACGATGGCGCGGCAACTGATGATCCGGAAGCTGAGCGGGTTGGTGTGCCCGTTGAGCCCGATGATGTTTCCCCCCGGCCTGGGGTTGATCAGCAGGATGTCGGGGCGCTTCCAGCCCATCGCGCTGCGGACCTGGAGGTTGGCCACCTTGTAGATGAAGCTCTTGGCCGTGTAGTGGGTCCCCGCCGCGTGCCCGTGCGTGCCGGAGGCCCACTCGACGCCCGGCGTCACCTGCCCGAGCAGGGCCGGCAGACTGGGATCGGCCTCGTCGTCCCAGGCGTATCCCCAGTACAGGCAGCGCCCGAGGCCCTTGGACTTCATGAAGCGGTAGATCGTCCCGGCGAGCTGCTTCCACGCCGGGCGGTACACGCCCGACGCCGGCGTCAGGTCCAGCCGGCCCAACCGGCCGGTCGCGGCGTGGAGAAGCTGCATCTGGGAGGGGTTGCCCCTGGCCCCCATCATGACCACGAAGCAGATGACTCTCGGCCGACCCAGGTGCCTCACCGCCAGGTCGAGGTAGCGGTCGACGATCCGCGTGTCGAACCGGAGCTTTCCGTCCTCTGCGAGCACGGCCGGCACCATGGAGTCCGCCAGGTTGCCGAACTCGGTGAAGTTGATCACCGGGATGAACAGCCAGTCGTTGCCCGCACGCCCCATCTGGCGGAAGCTCGCCTCCATGAGCCTGAAGTGCTCCTCCGACCACAGCGGGACGCCGTACTGCTCGGCGACGCTGTGAGGGTACTGCTCCATCCCCACGACGGTCTGGAAGTCCCCGGCGGGGACCCGCCATCCGAAGACCCTGGCCTCGACGGGGACGTGGACCGGGTCCATGCCCTCGCCCGACACCTTGAGCGCTCCCTTGTAGGTCCCGGGTGCGGCATCGGGCGGGACGCGGAGTGTGAGCCAGAGCGGCCGGCAGGAGTTGGCGGGAACGCTCGGGAGCGGCTCCTCGCTGATGTGGTCGAAGAAGCTGATCTCACCCGCCAGCCTGGCCCGCTCGGCGCGCGGCAGGCGACGGGACCCGGCGCCGTCGGGCGCGTGCCTTCTCAGCGCCAGGGTCACGGGCCCGATGAGCACGTTCCTGCCTATGTCCCCGCCGCCGCGCCCCTGACCGAGCCTGATCATGTGGCTGAGCGGATGCGGCGGCATGCTGCGCGCCCGAATCCGCCCGCCCGCAATCACCGCACCCGAGCCCGACTTCAGGTCGCTGCAAACGGCCGTCACCCCCCTGAGGGGCCTGTCCGTCGAGACCACCACCTGCCCCGAGAACGTGCCGTTGCACGCGCCCGCCAGCCGGACCGTCCCGCTCCCCGCCCCCCCGTCGCCATACTCGCTGGAGACGATTCGGCGGTGCATGTCCTCGGCCCATACCTGGACCCCGCCGGGGCGTTTCATCGCCGACGGGAGGCTCCCGCCGGGGGCGCGGAGCGCCATGCGGATCAGAAGCCCGTGGTCCCACGCCTCGTTGGTGGCCAGGACGAAGCTGGTCCAGCCGGCGGCCACCGGATGGAGCGCGGCCGTCCGGACCTCCACGGCGAGGACGTTCTGTCCCTTCCGCAGCAGGCCCTTGGGAATCGCCACCGGGCCGAGCGCCCGGTCCCGCAGGCCCTGGATGCGCTCCCACTGCGGGCGGTTGAGCACGAAGTGCTTGCGCCATCCGGTCGTCCGCCGAAGGGCCTCGATGGGCCTGCCCCGCCGGTCGGTGTGCGGCGGGGCGTCGTCGAACCGCCCGTAGAAGTCCCCGACGAACGAAATCCTCCCCTTGTTGCGCCTGTCCGTCCGCTTCCGCGGCGTCCCGTCCTCGTTGAGGTGGCAGTAGGCCGCCAGGGGGTAGGGCGCGGCGAGCGTGTTCTCGTCGAGGGTCCCCTTCGGCAAGTGCCCGCGGGCGATCTCCCGGCCGTTGCAGAACACCCGAACGCCCCCGCGGTAGGTCAGCGACAGGCTCAGCCCGCCCGCCCGGCCGGGGTCGGGGACCCGGAAGGCAAACCGGAAGCACCCTCGCCGCCGGCCGAGGGAGCTCTCCCGGTTGCTGGGGCCGGTCTTGCCGACCATCAGCGGCAGCCGCTGCCGAAGCCACGACGAGTCGTCGAAGTCCACGCCCGTCCAGCCCCGCCCCGGCGGGGGCACCCGGATGAGCGTGTCGGCGTGGCTTCGGTCGCCGTACTGGAGCCCCACGAAGTTCACCAGGGCCTCGTCCATCCACGCCTTCTCGTCCCACTTCCGCCCCAGGTGCCCCCAGCGGCGGCGGACCTGGGCCTTCAGCCCCCGCAGGCCCCGCGCGCCCAGAAGCTTCTCGCCCATGCTCTTCAGCAGGGCCGCGTCGATCCGGTCGATGCCGAACTCGATGTGCGCCCGGCAGTACGCCGACTCGTCCAGGACCAGCGTGCCGGCCTCGGCGCCGCCGGCGCCCGCCGGCGCCAGCGCGTGCAGCAGCGCGACCGCCGCGAGCAACGCAGTGTGATGCACGGGGCTTTCTCCTTGTCCGGACGCCCGCTCCCTGCGGGCTCTTCCTCAGCCAGTTCAAACCCCCGGGCCCGACTGGAGTTTCAGCGAGTCTGCCCGGAATTGCCCCCGGCTCTCAGGCCCCAGCCAACGGGTGCCCCTACAGCAGTTCGCGGAAGCCTTGCACCGTAAGCCCCGCCTGGCGGATGATGGCCCGGAGCGTGCCTCTTGCCAACTCCTTGTGATCAGGGATCGTCAGTCGCCTGTGGGGCGGCGAGGCGTGCCGAAGGATAACGTGGCTGCCGGTCTGGTGGTCGATCTCGTAGCCGATTCTCAGCAGCGCGCGGACCGCTCTCTGTCCGGAGACGACGGGCAGCTTGCTCACGGCTCGACCTCGACCACTTCCTCGGTGATGGGCGGGGGGATGGGCTCGCCGTGGTTCTTGAGGCTCTGGAGGTAGCCCGTGATCGCCTCCACAATATTTTTGCGCGCTTCTTCCCGCGTGCCTCCCTGCGAGATGCAGCCCGGAAGCGAGGCGCATTCAGCAACAAACTTGCCGTCCTCGTCCTGCTCGATTGTGACACGGAATCTCATGGCCGATCTCCGATGATCTGTCCATAAGCATACACCGGGAGCAGGCAGGAGGCAACCCCGCAGGGGAGCCGGCCGGACGGCTGCCCCCCCGGGGAGTGGGACCGTCCGCTGAAAGGACGTGGGCCCTGAGGGGCATCCTGGACAACCGCCTCCGCTGGCACGACCTGGTGCTGGACGGCCCCGTGACCCGCGACGCGAACCTCGCCTCGAAGCCCCGTTGACCCACGGCTTGTCCATGTGGGCCGGAAGGGCGGTGAGCATATTCAATGAGCTGCTGGGCGCCCCCAGGCACCTCCTGGCGCGGTTCTCGCACTCCGGGGCTCGGACCCAGGCTTGTTGGTGCCCGCAAATATCCCGACCAGGCAAGGGGCTCGGGCCACACGTTCAGTGGTGAAGAGGATTGCTGGGGGGGGGTAAATGCCCAGGGAGGTAACGGCCGATGTTGCCCAACATCCCGAGGACTACAGCCAGACCACGAGGATCGATTGCGGTCGAATCAACAGCTCTCTGTCAAACCCAAATAGAAATGTCCGGTGTTTGAGCCGAATAGAAATGTCCGG
>CAZNSB010000217.1:0-8363 GCA_964575155.1 uncultured Planctomycetaceae bacterium
TAACCTCCGCCTGCAGCGATACATGCTAAATGGAACTGTAGAAGATGGGTTTGACCTTCATTTCTCTCTCGGCCATGCTCGCCTCTCTCCAAGAGGAGAAAACATCCCTGGGATGTTTTCTTGCGTTTTTTTACAGCGGGTTGGCGCGTCTGGCCAATTGCAGGGGGAGGCCCCAGGGGTCGCGCAGGGTGATGATGCGCGAGCCGTCGTCGAGGGTCTCGTCGGTGACCGGCGAGGCCCCGGCGGCGACCAGCCGGTCCCTCTCGCCGGCCGGGTCCGCCGCCGCCAGGGCAAAGTGATATCGCAGCGGGTGCTGGGCCGAATAGTCCGGGATGGCGTCGGCCGGGTTCGAGTAGATCTCCAGCACCACCCTCCCGCCGGCATCGGCGAGGAAGTGCGTGTGCGGTGGCCTGTCGATCGAGCGGACCACGCGCATGCGGCAGTGGTTCACGTACCAGTCGGCCATGGCCCTGGCATCGGGGACGTTCAGCCCGACGTGCTCGAATACCATCCGGTTCTCCCTCTACTTGCCCCGCCCCGCCGCCGGGGCGAAGCGGATCGTCACCGCCGAGCCTTCTGTGAGCCGGCGCCAGTCCTCGCCCGTCAGCGGGCCCGGCGCCTGCCAGGAGGCCTCGGGCATCTGTTCGACTTTCCGGCAGGTCGGCGGTCGGCCGGCGACCTTCAGCGTCAGTTCGAGGGTGTCCGGATCGAAGTCGGCCTCGATCTCGGCGGCGGCGCCGCTGCGGTCGAATCCGTAGAACTCCCGCCAGCCGGCCAGGTCCAGCACCGCCGCCGGGGCGGGGTACTCGATCTGAAACGCTGCGGCGTCGCCGGACGCATCGAAGAGGTTGCCGTCCGAGACGTTCTCCTCGGCCCGGCCAAGGGCGATGCGCTTCGGGCAGCGGGTGATGATGTTGTTGAAGACCCGGTGCCCGCGGCAGAGGCCCACGCGCCCGCCGACGACGCGGGCCTTCTGGTTGAGGTTCAGGCTGACGGCGAAGGCGTCGGGGACGGCGCCGATGAGGTTGTTGGCGACCAGCGTGCGTTCGTTGCAGTCGGCGCTGATGCCCGCCCCGCCGGCCCGGCCGGGGGTGCCGTCCACGTGCTCGCGCCCGCGAATGTCCCAGACGACGTTGCCGTCCACCAGGTTCGGGAAGTGGGCGCACTCCAGGTAGACGGCGGACGTGTAGGTCTCGATGTCGGCGAAGACGTTTCCGGTGACGCGGCAGTTGTTGATGACGCAGTCCAGCCAGACCCCGCCCGCGCCGCGGATGCGGCGGAACGCGTTGCGGCGGATCAGCACGCCCTGGCAGGTGTGGAACTTCAGGCCGGCGCTCTCCCAGACGTGCTCGACGTCCAGCCCGCCAATCCGCTCGATGAGGTTGTCCTCGACGAGCGTGTGGTCCACCCCGCCGGCGCCGGCGATGCCGCAGACGCCGCAGTCTGTGATGGTGTTGCGGCGGACGACGTGGCTGCCGGAGAGGTGCTTCTCGTCGGCCCGCCAGTCCTGGGCGCCCACGTCCAGCCCGACGGCGTTGGCGTGGCGGATGGAGCAGTCCTCGATGATCCAGTGGTGCCCCCGGCCGGTGGTGACGGCGGCCCGCTGGGGCACGGGCACCCCGTCGGCGGCGTGGGCGAAGCCGAGCCCGCTCAGGCGGACGTAGCCGAGGTGGTGCCGCCGCGGGGCGAAGACCTGCTCGGCCGTGGTGACCTCCAGCTCGGCGCCGGCGGGGTCGGCGTCGCCGGGCAGGCGAAGGTGAATCCGCGTGCCGGGCTCGGCCACGCAGAAGGCCCCATCCGTCTGGCCGAGGTCACGGATCCACAGCACCTGCCGTAGCCGCCGGCCGTTGTGAAAGACCATCCCGCGGCGGAGAAGCGCCCGCTCCCGCTCGGGGCGGTTCTCATTCCACGGGTGGTCGAACGTGAAGAAGTGGTCGCAGACGTTGCGGGCGCCGAAGGGGTTGTACCCGACGAAGAACTCCTCGGGGATATCCGCCATCCACACCTTCCCCGCGCCCGCTCCGGGGATGCTCCACCCGGCCGAGGGGACGAACTCCGGCTGCCAGATCCGCGAGCCGCGGACTTCCACCCGCTCGCCGGCGGCCGCCTCGTACGCGATCATGCGCTCCGGGCCTTCCCCTCCGCGGGCCGGGCGCACCCGCTCGCGGTAGATGCCGCCGTGAATGATGACCTTCTCGCCCGCCGCGAGGATTTCGGCGGCCCGGCCGATCGTCTTGAACGGCTCCTCGGGCGTGCCCGGGCTGTCGTCCGAAGCGCGGGGGTCTTCGCAGGCGACGTGGTAGACCTTGGTGTACTTCGTCCTGTCGTCCCAGGGCTCAAACGCCCTTCCGTCAGGCAGCTTCGGGGGCTCCTCGCTCATGGTTGTCGTTCCGATGGTGTGTTACCCGCTGCCTTTCGCCTGCCCGCCGCGGCGGGGGTCGCGGCTAAACCTACTCTTTTCTTGCAGGTCGGCTGGCCGGGGCGGGCTTGGCGACGGGGACCTCCAGCAGCGGCGCCGGGAGCTGCTCGCTGGTCAGGTAGAGGGTCTTGCCATCGGCGCCGTAGCAGATGCTCTCGCCCTGCCTCCGCCGCGGCATCGGCAGCCGCCGGCCCCCGCGGGCGAAGGCCGCCGCCCAGGTCTCCTTCGGGCCGCGGGTGTACTCATACGCCGGCCCGTAGGTCAGCACCACCGCCCGCCGGCCGTCGGGGGAAACGTCCATCGCCGAGGTCATGGGAATCTTCAGCGTGGCAATCGGCTGGATGACGACGGGCCTGGCCGCCGGCCGCTTCGGCCAGGGCAGCGCGTACACCTTGCACGCGCCGGTCAGCTCCTTGCTGACGATCAGCACCGTCCGCGTGGTCGGGTCGAAGCCGATCGACTCGCAGTTGCGCGCCCCGTCGGCGTAGCGGTAACGGATCGTCTCGAGGACGGGTAGGTCCGCCCGGGCGTTCTTCCGCCGCTGCTGGAGCACGGGCTCGCGCACCGCGTACAGGGCGCAGTGGTTCCGCGCGCGGGCGTTGTCGCCGACGTCGCCGATCAGCAGCACGCCCCGCCCACCCAGCTTGAACGAGCACATGTCCTCCCAGTCGCGGGCGGCCGCCCCGACGACGTTGCAGGTGGCCAGGTGCTCGCCCTTGGCGTTGAAGGCGAACACCCGCGGGGCGTCGCCGGAGTCATTGTGCGTCCAGAACACGCCGGGGTTGACCCGCCCGCAGGCCAGCCCGCTGCTCTCGTTGATCTGGCGGTTGGCCAGGGCGGCGATCCGCCTGCCGGGGCCGTAGGCGATCCTCGCCGGCCGGGTCGCCGCCGGCGGGCGTTCCGCCGGCTTCTCGGCCCAAGCCAGCCACGCCGCCAGCCCGACCGCACCCGATACGCAAAGCCCCGCCCACCTCCGCCTGTCGCTCGCCGCGGCCATCGGACAAGACCTCCCGGAGCGGCTCGAGGGGCCTGCTCCGCGGACATCTTCAATCGGCAGCCGGCGATTGGCAACGGGAAATCCCTCCCGTCGCCTCCGCCTGCCACGAGGCAAGGACGATCCTCGCGCCTTCCGCCCGCGCTCCCCGGCGGCGGTCAGTCCTCCGCCTTGGGGGTGCGGGTCATGAGGTCGGTGATGGCCCTGCGGGGGTCCTTGCCTTCGAAGAGGACCTCGGCGACGGCCAGCGTGATGGGCATCTCCACGCCGTGCCGGTCGGCCAGGGCCAGCACGCTGCGGGTCGTCGCCACGCCCTCGACCACGCTCTCGGTGGCGGCCTGGGCCTCGGCGAGCGTCTTGCCCCGCCCGATGGCCTCGCCGAGCGTGCGGTTCCGCCCGTGGGGGCTCACGCACGTGGTCACCAGGTCGCCCAGCCCCGCCAGCCCGGCGAAGGTCTCCCGCCGCCCGCCCATCGACGTCCCCAGCCGAGTGATCTCCACCAGCCCGCGGGTCAGCAGGGCGGCCTTCGCGTTGTCGCCGGCCGCCAGCCCGTCGAGGATGCCGGCGGCGATGGCGACGACGTTCTTGGTCGCCGCGGCGACCTCCACGCCCAGCAGGTCGCTGTTGGTGTACACCCGGAAGTACGGGGTGGTGAAGAGCTGCTGGATGCGGCCGGCCAGCTCACGGTCGTGGGAGGCGGCCGCCACCGTCGCCGGCAGCCCCGCCGCCACCTCGCGTGCGATGCTCGGCCCGGACAGCGCGGCCAGCGGCCAGGGGCCCGCCGGCGAGCCGGTCAGCACCTCCGCCAGGACCTGCGTCGGGCGAAGCAGCGTGGCGTTCTCGATTCCCTTGGCCACCGAGCAGATGCCCAGCCCGGCGGGGCAGCGGTCCTTCAGCCGCTGCCACACGGCCCGGGTGAACTGGGTGGGCACGGCCGAGACGGCCAGTTCCGCTCCGGATAACGCATCGGCCTCGTCGCTGGTGATCTCGACCGCCTCCGGAAGCGGCACCCCCGGAAGGAAGCGGCGGTTCTCCCGATGGGCCGACAGCTCCGCCGCCTGCTCCGGAAACGCGCTCCAGAGTCGGACGGCCCGGCCCTTTTCCGCCAGCAGCTTGGCGCACAGCGTGGCCATCGCGCCGTCGCCGATGATGGCTATCACCTCGCCCATCGCGCAGAGGGTACCGGCGCCCGGGCGGGTTGTCCAGGCGCTGCCGGGTGCCTGCGGGCCCCCGCCGAGGCCCGCGGGCAGGCGGGAATCGCTCGCCTCCCGGCGGCGATCCGGGTAAGCTCCAGCCAGCGCCGACGGGGCGTACAGGCGGGGCGGGACCGCCGCTCGGCCGGCGCGAAGGGGCCATGAGGAGAGAGGTCATGCAACGGTCCGGCAGGATTCTCACGTGCACCGGTGTGGGCGCGGCGATGCTGCTCGGCGCCCTGTCGGCCGGGGCCGCGGAGCGGTTCCAGGAGGCCCGCGGCAAGTTCGTCCGCCTCATCGAGCGGAAGGTCGGCGAGCACGAGTACCTCGGGATCGTCCTCCAGCCGACCCAAGGCGACGGCGAGACCACGGTGCTTCTCGCCCGGGGAGGCGAGCTTGGGGATCAGGCCCGCCGCCTCCGCAAGGGACAGAAGCTGGAAATCCAGTTCGTCATCGACGGCGGGCAGAAATGGGCCACCCGGATCGACGCCGGCCGACCCAAGGAAGGCGACCGAGAACGAAGGCGCGAAGGCGAGCGAAAACCCGATCGCGAGCGCGAAGGCCGAACCAAGGAAGGCGACCGCGAACGCGAACGAAGGCGCGAAGGCGAGGCAAGGCGCGATCGCGAGCGGGAAGGCCGCCGCGAGGGCCAAGCTCGCGAAAGAGGCGAGGGCGAACGCTCGAGCAGGGAAGGCGGCGAAGCCAGGGAGCTGCGCGAGCTGCTCCGCAGGTTGAATCAGCGCCTCGACAACGTGGAGCGCCAGCTCAGGCGGCTCCGCGAGGAGAACGCCCGGCTGCGGAGGGAGCTGGGTCTCAAGCGGCGCAGCGGCGGGGAGGCAGAGGGCAAGGCCCGGGAGCGGCCAGAAGGCGAGCGCAGAGATCGCGAGCGGAAAGAACGTCGGCTCGGGGAAGGCAAGCGCAGGGACCGTGAACGTCGCGAGGGCGAGCGCGGAGAAGGGCGTTCGGTCCTGCCGGCGGGGATGCGAGGCTTCCGGGGCATGCTGCGGGGGACCCTACGCAGCAAGGGCGAGCGGAGCTTCGTGCTGAAGGTCGAGAAGGTCGTCAAGACCTGGGAGCACAGCAAGGCGTCCAACCCCGCCGCCGCCGTCGGCAGGGAGCTGACCCTGGCCATTACCCCCGACTCGCGCCTGGCCGGCCGCCACGTGGAGACGTTCAAGAAGCTCAAGCCCGGCGACCGCGTCGTGGTCGAGGCCTTTCACACCGAAGGCACGCGCCTGAAGGTGATCGAGGAGCTCCGAAAAGCGGATTGAAGCCGCCGCCGAACGCCCGGCGCCTCTTCCAGGCTTGCAGCCCGTTGAAGAATGCCCAATACGACCGAAAGAAGAACAGGAGAACAGGTGAGCACGAAACCCGCCTTCGCGGAAGCTTCGGCGGGCAGGCCGCGGGCGAACAAGGTGCTCGTTTCCGGGCGTTCAGAGCCATTTCGGCGCCCGTGTTCGATCTCCTGTTCTCCTGCTCCCCTGCTCGCCCGCTCTGCAGCCCGTTCTTCAACAGGCTGCTAACACTACTACGAAAGATCGTGAACTCGTGAATGCGTTAACTCGTGGAGTTGGCAGGTCTTCTGATCGGGGCGGCCATTCCCCCCGCCGCGGCGGAGACCGTGACTGGGTGACGGCGCAAGTCCCGTGCTGAGAACGAATTCACGAGTCCACGAATTCACGAAGTTTCGTTGTCGTACTAAGCCTGCCTTCCACGCCGCCGCCGGATCAACCTCAGCCCGCCGAACGCCAGCATGGCCAGCGTGACCGGCTCGGGGACGGCCGCTCCCCCTCCTGCGGTGAGCCCCGTCGAACCGCCGGTGGCGCTGCCGAAGTTGTTGGCGAAGATGGTCAGGTCGATCACGTCGACCAGGCCGTCGCCGTTGAAGTCGGCCTTGGACCAGTCGATGTCGGTGCCGCCGAAGTTGTTGGCGAAGATGGTCAGGTCGATCACGTCGACGTTGCCGCTGAGATTGGCGTCGCCGGGGAAGAACTGCTTCGGATCGCCGCCGTTGAGGTAGTAGAGACTGAATCCGTTCGTTGCGACCGCCGCCCTTGCGTTGAGCACCAGCGTACCGGTGTAGAGGGCCTCGTCGCCCACCCAACCGGGTTGGTTGTCGAACGCGTCCACCAACCTGATCCGGCCTGGCGCCGTCCCGCTCAGCTGCAGTGTGCCGAGGGCGAAGTTGTCGGTCCACCCGGCCGCCGCGGCGCCCTTGTCCTCGCCGGCGACCTCGAAGTCGTCGACCACGCCCTCGCCGCCCTCGAAGATCAGTGTTAGGTTGGCCAGCCCGGCGAGGTCGGTCGCCACGGTGTTGGTGTTCTCGAAGTCCGCTCCGGTCATGTGGATGGCGGCCCCGGCTGCGGCCGAGAAGCTGCTCCTTGCGCCGAACCGCAGCTTGTTACTTCCAACAACAACAAGATGCCCCACGTACACATTGGCTGCCGCGCTCGCGATTTCAAGAGCCCCACTGCCGTCACAGCCCACATAGAGGCTGCCGGCACTCAGGCCGCCCCCGGCGATTGTGTACGTCCCCCTGGCACCCGCGTTGTAGCCCAGGCACAGCCAGCCGTTGACCGCGTTCCTCCCACCCGTCTGCGTGAAGGTTCCCGTGCCGGAGTATCCGACGTACTCGGACGCGGCCGACAGCGTCCCCGTACCGCTCAGGTCGTACGTCCCCGCAGAGCCGGAGTAGTGCCCCAGGTAAAGGGAGGCGCTGACCGTGTTCGTCCCGCCGGTCTGCGTGAAGGTCCCCGAGCCAGAGTTGCCGACGTGTTCGAAGCTGGCCGACAGTGTTCCCGTACCCCCGAGCTGATACGTCCCCGACGAGGACGCCAAATGCCCCACGAACAGCCAACCGTCCACCCTGTGCGCCCCGCCGCTCTGGGCGAAGCTGCCGGCGCCGGCGTTGCCGACGTATGCGTTGATGGCGCCCAGCTCGCCCCCGCTCATGTTCCCCGACGTGCCGTCCAGGGTCAGCGTCCCCACCGTCACACTGCCCGTGCCCACCACGTCCAGACCGCGGCTGAAGCTGATCGTCCCGCCTGACTCCCGGATCACCCCCTGGCACTCCGCCCGGTCATGGAACGTGCCGTGACCGATGAAGTCCCGCCCCGACGCGACCACCAGCGTCGAACCGGCGTTGCCGTAACTGCCGTTGTTGGTAAACGACCCAAACTGAGTCTGCGGATCGAAACCCGTCGGAAAGATCACCGCCGAATGCGCGCTGACCGTAAACGAGGCGCTGCCGGTGCCAACCAGGGCGGCTTGGTCCAGGTGCCCCAGCCCGCCTATCTCCGCCGACCCGATGCCACCTCCAAAGTCCATCGTCCCCGAGATCAACGCCCCGTCGGCCACCTCCAGCGTCCCGCCGGCCAGCTCGTAGCGACCCGCCGCGCCGACCTGGAGATAGTCTGCGGTGTTCGTCCCCCCCGTCTGACGGAAGGTCCCCGTCCCCGAGTAGCCGACGTACTCGCTGCCCCCGACCACCAGCGTTCCCGGCCCGCCCAGCTCGTACAGGCCCAATGAGCCGGAGTCGTAGCCCACGTAGAGGTCGTTGGTGACCGCGTGCGTCCCGCCGCTGTGGGCGAACGCGCCGCTGCCTTGGTAGCCGATATACTCCGTGTTCGCGGAAAGCCGGCCCGTTCCGCTCAGCGTGTACGTGCCGACGGAGCCGGAGTGGTAGCCCACATACAGGGAGCCACTGACGGCGTTCTCCCCGCCGCTGTGGGCGAACGCGCCGCTGCCTGACCGGCCG
>CAZNSB010000218.1:0-1882 GCA_964575155.1 uncultured Planctomycetaceae bacterium
TGGCGGGGGTGGACGTGTTTCGCATCAACTTTTCGCACGGGGACGAGGCGTCTCGTTCGGCCGCCCTGGCCGCGGTCCGGCGGGTGGAGAAGAGGCTCTCCCAGCCGATCGCGGTGATGGCCGACCTGTGCGGGCCGAAGATCCGCGTGGGGAAGATCCACGGGGGGTCGGTGCTTTTGGGGGAGGGCGCCCGGCTGATGATCCGGCGGGAGAGCGTGGAGGGCACGGCGGAGGCGATCTCGACGACGCTGGGCGAGCTGGCCGACAACGTCGAGTGCGGGCAGACGCTGCTGCTGGACGAGGGCAACATCCGCCTGAGGGTGGTGGCGACGAGTCCCCCCGAGGGCGTCCTGTGCGAGGTCGTCGCCGGGGGCGTGCTGGCGTCGGGCAGGGGCGTGCACCTGCCGGAGACGGAGTTGGCCCTGCCCGCGGTGACGGAGAAGGACCGCGCCGACGCGGCGTGGATCGCGGGAAGAGACTTCGACTTCGTGGCGCTTTCGTTCGTGCAGCGCCCCGACGACATCGCGGAGGCCCGCGCCCTGCTGCCGGCGGAGATGAAGATCGTCGCCAAGATCGAGAAGCCCCAGGCCCTCGCCCGGATCGACGAGCTCATCGCTGCCGCCGACGCGATCATGGTCGCCCGGGGCGACCTGGGCGTGGAGATGCCGCTTCCTCAGGTCCCGATTGAGCAGAAGCGGCTGACCGGGCTGTGCCGGGCCGCCGGCAAGCCCTGCATCGTGGCCACCCAAATGCTGGAGACCATGGTCCGCAGCCCCCTGCCCACTCGGGCCGAGGCCGCCGACATCGCCAACGCCGTCCTCGACGGCGCCGACGCGGTCATGCTCAGCGGGGAGACGGCCGTGGGAGACTATCCCGTCCGGGCGGTGGCGACGATGAACGAGATCGCCGCCGCCGCCGAGGAGTACGAGGTCGCCCATCCCCGCCCCATGCAGGTCCACTGCGCCGCGTCGCGGACGACCGCGGCGCTGGCCGCGGCGGTGCGGGCCGCCATCCAGGCCGAGGAGATCTCCGCCGCGGCCGTCTTCACCGCCACGGGCACGACGGCGGCGGTGCTGGCGCAGCAGCGGCTGGCGGTTCCGATCCTGGGGATGTCGCCGTCGCTGCGGGTGGTCCGGCAGATGGGGCTGCTGTTCGGCGTCCGGGCCGTCGTCGAGCCGGCGCCCGGGCACACCCGCGAGGTGCTGGCGGCGGCGGCCAGACACCTGAGGGGAATGGAGCTGGTCAAGCCGGGCGAGCGGATCGTGGTTCTCTCCGGCCGGCCCATCGGCACGCCCGGGGCGACCAACACGCTGGTGGTGCACACGGTCACTTCGGCCTGACCACCAGCGTGTGGGCGCCCGTCTCGCCGCGGGTCTGGTCCTTGTACATCGGATACGCGCAGCCGGGGAGGACGTGGCTGACGCCGGGCGTCTCGGCGCGGAGATAGTAGACGATCTCGTGAAGGCCGGCGCCGAGCTGCGCGTGGAACACGCACACGCGGTCGTCGCGGAACTCCACGTGGGCGGCGGCCGCGGCCGCGGCGCCGAAGATGCGGTCGTCGGCGAACTCGCAACCGGCCGGGCGGCGGTCCTCGATGATGAAATACTCCTGCGCCCGGGCCAGCTCGACGGTGACGTGTGCGGCGATCGTCTCGCCGACCCGGAGGGGCCGGTCGATCGGCACCCCGTCCGGCGTGGTGTACCGCCGGCGGAGCTTCACGACCGTGCCGATCGGCTCGACCTTGTCCAGCCGCTGCGTGCCCGCCGCCGTCACGGCGAAGCTGATCGGCTTGTCGCCGTCGGCGATCAGCTCGATCCCGACGGCCTCGCGTCCGGCCAGCACGTCCGCCCCGACGGCGGCGCGGTGCACCAGCCTCTTCCGC
>CAZNSB010000218.1:1892-8360 GCA_964575155.1 uncultured Planctomycetaceae bacterium
GGCGACGCGGACCTCGATGCGCCTGGCGGGCGTCCGCCCGGTGGCGTGGGGGAGCATCTCGGCCAGCGCGGCGATCGCGGCGCTGGTCGCGCGGGTGTTCTCCCATCGATGCCCGCGGCGGCGGGCAAGCAGCTTGGTGGCGGCGGCGTGGCAGGCGTCCAGCCCGTCGCCGAAGGCCACGTGCGCCGACAGCTTCAGGGCGAGCGGCTCGGTCTGGTCGGGCCTGAAGTCGCGGCAGGCGGCCCAGAGCTGCTCGGCCGGCTGCTTGAGGCCGGCGGCTCGGCAGGCGAGGGCGAGGCGGCAGCGGGCCTCGGGGGCGGTCCACTCCTGCAGCGCCCGGCGGGCGAGCGGCGCCAGGGTGTTCGCGTCGGCGTGCCCGGCCAGCGCCAGGGCCCCGGCGGCGCGGGCGGCGAGGCCGCTGACGGCGGGTTTTCCCGGCTCGGGGCGAGACCATTCGCCGGCCAGCCTCTTCTTGAGGTACGCGCAGCCCCGATCGAGCACGTCGGCGTTCACTTCCGTGCCCGCCCGCCTGCATCGGGCGAGCCCGTAGACCACGTACACGGTCATGGCGTCGTTGGTCTTGTCTTTCTCCCACCAGCCCCACCCGCCGTCGGCGTGCTGGAAGTTGTACAGCCGCGCGCAACCCCTGGCCAAAACCTCGGGCAGCTTCGCCGCCACGTCCGGCGGAAGCCGGACCGCCGCGCGACCCACGGCGTGCCTGACCACGACCGCCGGGAGGAACCGGCTCATCGTCTGCTCGACGCAGCCGTAGGGGTACGCCACCAGGTAGCCCAGCCCGTCCAGCGCGCCGACCACGTCCGAACGGGCGACGGTGACGGTCAGCCTCTCGGCGGTGAACCCCGCCGGCAGGTTGACCTTCTTCCGGGCGGCGAAGGAGCCGGTCATCGCGACCTCCCTCCGCCGGCCGAGGGGATGGACCGGGAGCCGGCGCCGTTCGGCGTCGGCGTCCTCGCCGTCGCCGGCGCGGAAGGTGATCTTGGCCGCCCCCGCCCGGTGGGTGGTGATCCACAGCCCCACCCGCCCCGTGCCGCCGGCGGGGACCCTGACGGGGCCGGCGACGGTGATCTTGCCTTTGGCGCCCTTGATCTGCCAGGACTGCGGGTCCGCGGCGGGCCCTTCGACCTTCGCGCCCTCGACCTCCCAGGCGGCGCGGCAGGTCCGGGCCCGTTGGGTGTTGTTGTGGATCAGCGCCACGACCAGGAGGCGGTCGGTCTCGACGGCGAACCGCGGCGCGAAGACCTGCACGGACAGTGGCAGGCTGACTCGGAGGCGCCCCCGGGCGGTGCCGATCTCGGTCTTTTTGGTCAGCGCCACCGCCGTGAGGCGGTAGGCGGTCAGCGAGTCGGGCAGCTTGAAGGCGGCGCGGACGAGGCCGTCTTCGCCCGCGCGGAGGCTCGGCAGCCAGGCGGCCGTCTCGCGGAAGTCGGCCCGCACCCGCGCCAGCGGGAGGGCCGATGCGGGCATCTCGCCCAGTTCCGCCAGGGGCAGCCCGTCCCGTGCCCGCAGCGGGGCCGGGCGGCCGGCCGGAAGCATGTTCCCGGCCAGGCGGCGCACTTTCATCGCGGCCTGCATCGAGGCGGAGGCCAGGTCGTGGGCGTATGACTGGAATTCGGCCTGCTTCGCCGCCCCGGCCGCGTCCCTGGCCGACCACTTGGCGGCGCGGTAGCTCCGCCAGGTCTTGCGGAAGTACCGCCGCGGGGGGCGCGGGCTGCTGAACAGCCGCGCCAGCCCGCCGACGCCGTCGGCGCCGAAGCTGTAGACGCTCTCGTCGGCCGCCGACAGCGAGACCTCCGCCGCGCGGGCCTTGCCGGCCAGGTCGGTCACCCGCATCACCACGTTGACGGTCTGGCCGGGGCGGTAGAGGTCCCGCTCGGGGCGGACGGTGACCTTGAGCCTCTCTCCGCCGGGGTCGGGGTTGGGGTCGACCACGTCCACGCGGCACCAGCGCGGGTCTTCGCCGGGGAGCTCGTCCGCCCTGGGCTGCTGGGCCCGTTGAGCCATGACCTTGCGCGCCACCCGCATCACCCGCATTCGCTGCCGGCCCCAGAGGATCCGCCCGCGGAGGTAGAAGTTGGGCAGGTGGCGCCGCTTGACGGGGATCTCGAGGACGTGGTAGTGGCAGCGATCGTCCTTGGGCAGGCTGATGACGGCGTAGTCCACGACGGTCCGGCCTTCGATCGTCAGCAGCACCCGGGCCGCGTCGTCGGGAGTATACACCAGCACGCGGAGCCTGCCGCCCACGGCGGCGTGGTGCCGGTCGAACAGGGCCAGCAGGCGGTCGCCCTGCCTGTCCCAGCGGCTGTCCCACCGGTCGTAGAGCCATTCGTCCTCGTCGCCCCGTTCTCCCGCATAGCGCGTCAGGTCCACCCACCTCGGCTCGGGGGGCGCGCCCTGGGGTCTGGCCGGACGCTCCAGGTTCTGGGGGTGGTTGGTTCCGGCATAGGCGAAGACCTCGGTCTTCTGCTCGCCGGCCGTCAGGGCGTACCACCCCGGCCGAGGCAGCTTGACCGTCGCGACCCGCGCGCGGGCCTCGAACGCCAGCCGAAGCACGCCGCCGGGCCGCCACTGCTCGGCGATGACCTGCTCGGCGCCGGTGTTGACCTGGGCGGACTGGTTGACCTTCAGGAACCGCGGCAGCGCCGCCAGGCCGGCGGGGGAGTCCGCCTTTGCCGCTCCTTCGACCACACATGCGTGCGACGTGGTCACGGCCCGCCCGCTGTCGTCGGTGAGGGTGCAGCAGAGGACGTGCCTTCCGTTGTCGAGCTTCTTGGGCAGGGCGAGCGTGAGGCGCCCCTTGCCGCTGTCGTCCAGCGTGGCCGAGGCGGCGGCCAGGGGCCGGCGCCGGTGCGGGCGGATGAGTCTCGCGCCGGCCCGGCCGCCCGCGACGGGCTTGCCGAAGTAGTACTCGCCCGACAGCGTCAAGACGATCTTCGCTGCGGGCCGGAGCTTCTCCGGCGCCCCGGCCACCTTCAGCTTGAAGCCCGGGCGGCGGTAGTACTTCACCGCGAAGACGCCGGGCACGATGCGGCGGCGGCCGGCGATGCCGACCCGCAGGGCGTACTCGCCGGTGGCGGCCTCGGCGAGGAGCTTGAGCTTTCCGGCGGCCGTGCCGTAGTCGTTGAGCTTCAGGTCGCCGGCGGCGACCAGACGCCCCCGGGGATTGAGCACGTCGTAGTGGACCTGCGTGCCGTCGGGTGGCAGCTCCAGGTTGCCGCCGGCGTCGAAGTCCGCCGCGCGGAACGGCAGCCTGCGCCCGTCGGCCGTCTTGCCGTCCGCGCGGGGCAGGCGGCGGACGATCAGCTTGAAGTTCACCTCCTGGCCGGGGCGGTAGGTCGGCCGGTCCGTGTAAGCGACCACGACGTGGCGGTCGGCGTACACCTGCGCCTGCGCCTCCCGGGCGAGTGGCTGCCGGCCGGCCCGGGTCCTGCCCAAGCGGTCGAACATAATTTGTCGCCGCGTTTCGGGGTCGAACGGGCTGAAGTAGACGCCCTCGAACACCTTCCCGAACCCGCCGACGGCGTAGCGCCCGTCCTTCTCGGCGACGATCGACCTGTCGCCGCCGGCGTACAGCCGGGCGAAGGCCGCACCCGCCGCGTCCGTGACCGCCTCGCCCAGCATGCCCCGGCCGCGGATCCGGGCGCCCTCGACGGGCTCCTTGCCCCCGGCGTCGCTGACGAGGACGAAGACGCCGTCTCGGCAGCGGCGGAGGGTCAGGCTCATGGGCTGGACGAGGATGGGCGCGTAGGCCTTCCGGGCGTTGGCCTCGGCGCAGAGGACGTACCCGCCGGGCTTGGCGAGGGCCTTGGCGGGGACCCAGACCACGCGGTCGCACCGCCAGGCGGTCGCGGCGCCGTGCCGCGGGCGATAGGACTTGCGGATGCGATGCCGGTGGCGGTGGCAGCGGTCGCCGAAGTACCGGTCCTCCTCGTCGAAGTCGGACCACGTCTCCCAGCGGTTCTCCTCCCAGCGTGGGCGGCGCCCCGGGACGGTCTTGAGCTCGGCGACGCTGCACTCCCACCTGGCGACCACCCCGGCGGGGCGGAACGGGGGCAGCTCGCGGAGATCACGGACCGTTCGGACCGACCTGAACTGCATCCCGAGCTGGCCGACGGCTTCCAGTTTCAGGCCCCGCTTGCGATTGCCGGACTGAAGCCCGTAGTCGCGGTACATGTAGTCCTCGCCGATGCGGCTGGACACCCACATCAGGTCCGTGCCGCTGCGGATGCGGAAGAGGGTGAAGGCGACCTTGTCGGCGTTGCGGACGTCCATGACCACGGGGCCTTTGCCTGCCCGCCGGTAGCCGCCCTGGACGTCGAAGGTGACCACGGTGTTGTTGCGCTCGATCTCGCGCAGCCAGCGACGCGCCTTGGGCAGCACCTCGCGGCCCCGGCAGGCCCGCAGCAGCCGGACGGCCCGTTTAACGTCGGCGTGGGCGGGGTCCCGGATCCGCCAGTACGCCGGCACGGGCTTGTCCTTGAGCTTCAGGGCCTTGGCGACGGCCTGGCGGGCGCGGGCCAGCCGCTGCCGCTCGGCCTCCGGGAGCATATCGAGCATCCACGGCTCGCCGGGGTGGGCATCGCCCCAGCGCCACTCGCCCTGGTCCGCTGCGTTGATCAGATTGCGGACGTACTCCTGGAAGCCCTCTACCGCTGGCGCCGTCTTCGGCGGCAGGGGGGGGGCGTGCCAGCTCAGGTGCGGGCGGAGGACGTTCAGGGCGAGCAGGTAGCCGACGGCCGGCGGCAGCTCCTCGTCGGCGTAGACGGCGTCGATCTTCTCCAGCAGGGCCACTCTGGCGCGGACGTCCTTGGCGGCGGCGAAGTCGTCCAGCAGGCTCTTCTGGCCGCGGACTTCCCCGGCGGCGGCCAGCAGGGCCGCCGCCAGCGCCAGCGTTCTGTGGCGGGTCATCGGTTCACCCCGCGATCTTGCCGGGCGGACGCGGAGGCCAATCGGGGGTCCCCGGCGATCCCCGGACGGCGCTCACCCCTTATCAGACGCGCAGGCGGCGGGTCCGTTCCAGGAAATGTGAGCTTCTCGTCGCCGGGGGCGGATTGGGCGGCTATCGCACTTCGATGAGGTCCAGCGTGTCGGTGTCGGTGTCCAGCAGGGCCACGGTCGCGGGGTGGGCGTGGCGGAGGGCGCCGGGGTTGATGATGCGGGTCTTTCCGGCGCGCTCGTCGCGGCTTTCGTGGGTGTGCCCGTGGCAGAGGTATCGGACGCTCGGCAGGGCCAGCAGCCGGGCCACGGCGGAGGCGTTGTTTCCGTGGGTCGCGGCGAGGTAGCTGCCCTCGCCCAGCGGGACGAGGATGCTGTCCATGCTGAAGTGCACTCCCTGGCGGATCGCCTCCTCGTGCAGCCTCTGCGGGCGGCGGTCCATGTTTCCGGGGACGACGTACGCCTCTGCGTCCGCCTCGCCCAGGGCCGCGATGCACTCGGCCGAGCCCACGTCGCCGCAGTGCACGATCGCCTCCGCGCCCCGCGCGACGAGCTCGGCCAGCGCCCGCCGAAGCCGGTTCGCCTTGCCGTGGGAGTCCGAGACAATTCCGATTCTCATAGCCTCACCTGACCGGAGGGCGAACCATCCTATGCAGACCGCGCGGGCGTCGCTACTACTTTCGGGGTGGATCAATCGCCTCTGGGAAACGATACGGGTCTTTCTCAACCACCGGCCGGGAGGATACCATATGGGCGTGCCGGCACGCAGCGAACAGCCGCTGGAAGAGAAGGAGTACCCCGACGCCGCCGACCTCGACGAGGACGACCCGGCCACCGACGTGGTGCGGTGTCCGGGCTGCGGTGAGTGGATCTACGAGGACGCCCCGCAGTGCCCGTACTGCCGGGAGTGGATCCTGGGGTCAAGCGCCGGCTGGCGGGAGAGCAGGAAGTGGTACGTTCGCGGCGGGCTGTACCTGGCGAAGACGCTGCTGGTCAACTGGTTCTTCTGGCTGGCGGTCGCGGCGCTAGCGGCGGTCGTGACCGTCGTGGAGCTACTGCGGTGAGTGCGGGGTATCCGACAAGAAGGCTTCGCCGGCTGCGGCACAACGCCACGCTGCGGCGGATGCTTGGGGGGGTTCGGCTGAGCGTGGAGGAGCTGATCGCCCCGATCTTCGTGCACGAGACGCTGGGTGAGGTGCGGGAGATCCCCGCCATGCCGGGGCAGTGCCAGCGGCCGGTGGCGGCCGCCGCCGATTACGCCGCCGCCCTGGCCGACAAGGGCATCCCCGCGGTCCTGGTGTTCGGCATCCCGGCCGCCAAGGACGCCTTCGGCACCGGCGCCTGGGATTCCGGCGGGGTGGTCCAGCGGGCGATCGGCGCGATCAAGTCGGCGGCCCCGGAGCTTTTGGTCATTGCGGACACCTGCTTGTGCGAGTACACGGACCACGGGCATTGCGGGCCGCTGAGCGAGCGCCCGGACGGGCGCCGGAAGGTGGACAACGAGGGCGCTTTGGC
>CAZNSB010000219.1:0-8321 GCA_964575155.1 uncultured Planctomycetaceae bacterium
TCTCCGGGAGGCCGAGAAGACGCTGCTGCTGGCGACGGTGGCGGCCGAGGGGCTCTACGGCGAGGCCCGCGTCCGGATGGACGCCACGTACGTCGTGGACAAGGACCTCAACACCATCGCCGTGGACACGTCCACCGCCATCGGCCAGGACATCACCAGCATCTTCACGGCCTACATCACCAAGGAGCTCGGCCAGAGCAAGTTCATCGTGCGGCGGCTGAGCCAGGAGGACCAGTCATGACCGCGTCCAAGCGCGCTTCCTTCAGCCCGCCCGCCCGCAAGATCACCTTCGGCAAGATCGATCCGCAGGGGCACCGGGTCGGCATCTTCGGCCCCGGCGGCGTGGGCAAGACGACGCTGGCGGCCACCGCGCCCGGGCCGGTCGGCTTCATCGATCTGGACGACAGCCTTCCGATCCTGCTGCCGTCGCTGGGCGAGCTGGACGTGCGCCGGGTCGCCGACATCACCGGTTGGCAGGATATCCGGGACGCCCTGCACTCCGGCGGCTGGGAGGACATCCGCACCATCGTCATCGACTCGGCCACCAAGGCCGAGGAACTCGCGCTGGGCTGGACGCTGGCCAACGTCAAGCACGAGAAGGACGGCGTCGTCATCCGCCGGATCGAGGACTACGGATATGGCAAAGGGTATCAGCACGTCTATGAAACGTGCCTGACGTTGCTGGGCGACCTGGACGCCCACGTCCGCGCCGGCCGGAACGTCGTGCTGATCATGCACGACTGCACGGCGTCGGTCCCCAACCCCCGCGGCGAGGACTGGCTGCGGTGGGAGCCGCGGCTCCAGAACCCCTCCAGCGGCAAGGCGTCCGTTCGGTTGCGCCTCCGCGAGTGGCTCGATCACCTTCTGTTCATCGGCTACGACGTGGACGCCAAAGACGGCAAGGCCAGGGGGAGCGGCACGCGGACCATCTTCCCCCAGGAATTGCCGTTCTGCATGGCGAAGAGCCGCACTCTGGCCGAGCAGATCGAGCTCGTGCAGTTCGACACCACCGTCTGGACCAAACTCTTCGGCCCCCGGGCCTAGAAGGAGATTTCCATGATTCCCAACCGAGAAGGGCTGTTCAACGCGTACCCCGCCGAGATCGGCGTCGATGAAACCGGCCCCAACAAGCTGGCCACCTGCATCATCAGGTTCACGCTCTACCAGGAGCTTCAGGCCTCCGGCGAGTGGGACGCCTGCGACGCCGACAGCCTCGAGATCACCGGGTACTTCTACCTGGAGAAGAAAGATGGCTCGATCAACAGCATCACCATCGACTCCCTGAAGGCGGCGCTGGGCTGGGATGGCCGTGATCCCTTCTGGCTCCAGGAAACCGACCTCTCCCAGCACGCCGTGCAGCTGAAGCTGGCCTTCGAGGAGTACAACGGCAAGACCCGCCTGAAGGTGCAGTACCTGAACCCCTTCGGCTCCACCGGCACCGGCGGGGTCAAGAAGGCCGACAACGCCACCAAGACGTCGATCCGCAACCGCCTCGGTTCCAAGCTGCGGGCGGTGGCCGGGCCGGCGCAGGCGTCACCCAAGCCGACGGCGCCGCCGAAGTTCCCGCCGGCGAAGCCGAAGGCCCCGTCGGCTCCCACGCCGACGTCCGCCCCGGAGCCGACCGCCGAGTCCGGTTCCGAGGCCACCATGGCCGAGGCGTGGGAGGAGTTCATCAAGCACTGCGACCCCGAGAAGTGGGACCAGGAGGCCGTGGAGAAGGAATGGTTCCGCATCCTCGCAGAGATGTTCCCAGGCAAACAGCCCGACGAACTGACCCCCGCCGAGTGGGCGGTCATGCGCGACGAGGGGCCTGCAAAGATCATCCCGTTCTGAGGCAACGGGCGCCGCCGCGGCGTGCCGGGGGCGTGAGTCCTACACGCGGTATCCCGGGATCGGCCAAGCAGGCACGAGCGCCGCGGCACGGGCAGGTGCGGGTGCGGCCTGGGCTCATTACCCCGGCTGCCGGTTCGACTCCGGCGCCTGCCAATGGAGCAGACTCACATGACCCCATCAGGCACCAAGGACATCCTGCGCTCCAGCCGGGAGCCCACGCCGGGCAGGGCGACGAGCGACAGCCACCGCTACCCGGGGCACGAGAACCGGATGGCCAGCCACGTCCGCCGCGTCTGGAACCATGCCTGTGAGCGTACAGACGGCAAGCGCTGCCGGGACTGCATCTACCGGAGGAAGCGATGATCGCCTCGACCCCTCGCCTCCAGCTTCGCGACTACCAGCAGCGCGCGGTCGACAACGTCATCGCCGCCCTCGACCGCCGGCCGCTCCTGGTCAGCCCCACCGGCAGCGGCAAGACCACCATGGCCACCGAGATCGTCGAGCGGCTCGGCGTGCCCACGCTGTGGATGGCACACCGGAAAGAACTCATCGACCAGGCGGCCGAGCGGCTGGAAGCCCACGGGCTGAAGACCGGTATCGTCATGTCGGGCTACGAGCCCGACCCGGGCGCCCAGGTCCAGGTGGCGTCCATCCAGACGCTGGTGCGGCGGGACAAGCCGCCGGCGGTGCTGATCGTCGTGGATGAGGCGCACCACTGCGCCGCCGACAGCTACCAGAACGTGCTGGCCGAGTACCCCGACGCCCGCCTCCTGGGCTTGACGGCCACGCCCTTCAGGCTGGACGGGCGCGGGCTCGGTGACCTGTTCGGCGAGTTGGTGATCGCCGCCTGGCCGGATGAGCTGTGCGACTCCGGCGTGCTGCACAAGCCCCGGGTGTGGGCGTCCAAGGCCCCGGACCTGCGGGGGGTCCGCGTCGTCGCGGGCGACTACAGCCTGGGCGCCTTGGCCGAGCGGTCGAACACGGCCGAGCTGAACGCCGACATCGTCGAGACCTGGAAGAAGCGCTCGGCCGGCATGCGGACCGTCGCCTTCGCCGTGGACATCGCCCACTCGCTGGCAATCACGAAGGCGTTCCTGGACGCCGGCGTCCCAGCCGAGCACCTCGACGGGTCCACGGCCCGCTCCGAGCGAGACGCCGTCCTGGGCCGGCTGCGTCGGGGCGAGACGCGGGTCGTGTGCAATTGCATGGTGCTGACGGAGGGCTGGGACCTGCCCGCCCTCGAGTGCGCCGTGATCGCCCGCCCCACGGCCAGCCTGAACCTGCATCTCCAGATGATCGGTCGGGTCATGCGGGCCTGCGAGGGCAAGGACGGCGCGATCGTCCTGGACCACGCGGGCAACCATCACGTCCACGGCCTGGTCACCCGGCGGCTGAACTACACGCTGTCGGACGAGAAGGTCGGGTTCTCCGAGCCCTTGGGGCTTCGCCGCTGCGGCAACTGCGGCCTCCTCTTCGGAATTGCCGAGCCGCGCTGCCCCGAATGCGGATGGGCGCCGACCCCGGCCGAGGGCGCCGAGCGCCACCGGCCCCCGATCCACGGAGCGGGCGAGCTGGCCGAGTTCGACGACACGTCGTTCGAGTACCGCCGCCAGGTCTGGATTCAGATCGAGGCCCAGCGGATGGCCAGCGGCTACAAGCCGGGCTGGAGCTTCTACCGCTTCAAGGACCGCTTCGACGTCGAGCCGGTGGTGGCCGACGGGGAGTTGATCGACCCGGCGACCGCCAGTTACGCGGAGAAGCGCGCCTACTTCAAGCATCTGACCTCAATCGCCGTGGCCAAGGGATTCAAGCCCGGCTGGGCGTCATATCGCTTCCGCGACGTCTTTGGCCAGTGGCCGATGGGGTTCGTCCAGGCGGTGCGAGACGAGGTGGCAGGCGAGAGCACGGAGACGGAGGCTTCCTCATAGTCGTCCGGTGCCCACATTACGACAGACTAGAGAAGATGGGCAGCACGCACGCTGCGTGAGTAGGGCATTGTCCAGCGAATCCGGCCAGGTTACGGCTTCACGAAGAACAGGTAGCCCACCTTGAGTACCCCGAGCGCGATGGGAACGATGATCAGGGCCACCGCTACCTCGCAGAAGACGGCCACTTTCATGAGGGGATGATGCCAATACCGTGCCACAACCCGGCGGTAGCGCCTGAAGGTCAGCCCCGTAATCACAAACCCCGAAATGTCCCTTGCGAAGTTCGGGTCCCTTCTGATCAGTGATGACATCAACAGATCCCGGATGATTTCGATCACCGCCACGGCGATAAACTCACCAGCTACCACGATGCCAGAATAGGTGATGTCCTGAAGGTACTTTGTCGAGTTCTCAGTCTTTCCGTATGCGAAGAGCAGGAGGATTACCAAGAGCGCGATCGCAATGATAACGCTGGAGGTCAGAAGCGAGAATCTGAGGGGCCGATACGACTTGGGGACACTCACCCCAGGCACCTCCGTCTGCGGCAATGCTGCGCTAGCGGCACCCGTGGCGTGGTACTGAATCGATTCGGCGAGCCGCTTGACATTGGCATCGTACTTCCCAGGCTCGGTGAAGTCCGCGTACAGCTTGTCGATCAAGAAGAACGGGATGTCGACCCGGTCGATCAGGACCGGAATGACCACGATCCTTCGAGACTTGATCTCCCGCGTTAGCGCCCACTCTAGCTCCTTGCGAACCCAGGACGAATCGATGGAGTTCTTGCTGATCACGGCAAGAACAAGGTCGATCTTCTCGATGCTCTCCGAGATGCGAGTGATCAGTGACTCCCCGTAACGGATTTCCGCCTCATCAATCCACGAGTTGACGCCGTAGCCGGCAAGCGACGCAGCCAGCTTCCTGACGAAGTCCTTGTCGTTGCTGCTGTGACTGAGGAACACCTTGGTCATCTTGTCTTTTTCCTGATCGACGAATCGGCGAGACGGTACGGGTATTCTCCCGCACGGGGACAGGGGCTGCAAGCCGAACAGGTCCAACCCGACACATTCCGTCGTCCGCCGGTAGGTAATCCGGGAAGGTTCCGTGCGATGGTGAAGGTCAAATCCGAGGTCGCCGAGCGGATCAGGCTGCTGACGCCCAGGTTCGGGCGGCCGGGCAGCCCGATTCCCGGTTCGCAGTACGTCCGGTGGTACTGCCAATCCTGCGGCGAGCCGATGCGCGTCAGCCGAGACCCCTGGCCGCCGACCTACCTCATCTGCGAGGTCTGCGGCGACCGCCACGGGTACGTGCCCGAGCGGAAGGCCGGCCCCATCGACGACGTCGGCGGCTACCAGGCCAACGCCATCCGCGCCCTGGAGGGCGATTGATGGCGTCGGAGAAGGCCCTCCAGAACGAGATCCTTCGCGCCTTCGGCACGCTGCCGGGCCTGCGACTGTGGCGGGCGAACGTCGGCGTGGCCCGGATCGGCGACCGGCTGATCCGTTTCGGCATCCCCGGCCAGGCCGACCTGACCGGCATCCTGCCCGACGGCCGCCGGCTTGAGATCGAGGTCAAGTCCGACCGGGGCCGGCAGACGCCTCGGCAGCGGGCCTTCCAGGCCATGATCGAGAGATTCGGCGGCATCTACATCCTCGCGAGGTCCATCCATGACGTCAGAGAACGGCTCACCGCCCTCGGAATCGAATGCTGACGGCCCGCTGGCCGCCAACGTGCGGCTCGGCCACGAACAGGGCTGGTCCTTTACGCCCCTGGCCGGCAAGCGCCCGACCCTGGAGGGCTGGCAGAAGCGCCCGCGGGAGACGCTCGAGGAGGCCCTGGCCTGGGCCGCCCAGGGGAACGTCGGCCTGCGGACGGGAAAGGCCAGCGCCGTCGTCGTCATCGACGTGGACCCGGGCGGGGACGTTTCGGGCCTGGAGCTGCCCGGCACCGTCACGGCGCTGACCGGCAGGCCCGGGGCGTACCACCTCTACTACCTGTGCGACCGCCCCCTGGGCAACTCCAGCGGCAAGCTCGGCCCGCACATCGACGTCAAGGCCGACGGAGGGCAGGTGGTGTTCCCCGGCTCCGTGCATCCCGACACCGGGGCGCCATACACCTGGGCCGAAGGGCACGAGCCCTGGAACGTCGAGGTCGCCCCCTTGCCGGAGCCCGTCTACGAGAAGCTCACCGCCCCGAAGAAGCCCGGCGGCAAGCCCAAGGCCCGGGCCTCGGCGGCGCCTGATCCGCCCGCCAAGGCCAAGCACTACGCCCTGACGGCCATGAAGATGGAGCTCAACGCCGTCCGTACCGCCAGGGCGGGCAGCCGCAACCAGACGCTCAACAGGTCGGCATTCAGCCTGGGCACGCTCATCGGCGGCGGATACCTGGGCCGGGCCGAGGTCGAGGAGGCCCTGATGGCGGCGGCCGAGGCCTGCGGGCTGATCGCCGACCCCGACGACGGTCCCGAGATCACCCGCAACACCATCCACAGCGGAATCGAAGCGGGGATGCGCGAGCCCCGACGGATCGACCTGAAGGGGCCGCCGCCCGGGCCGAACGGGGCACTTCAGGCGGGCGACTACATCCTGACGCCCGGCCCGCACAAAGACGACCAGGGCAACCATACCGAACGCTCCAACGCCGACTTCGCCGGCGAGGCGCTCTCGCGACTGCCGGCGGACGCCGTGTACCGCCGGGACTTCATCGCAGGCGAGATCGTCGGGCCGCGGGGCAAGCGCAAGTGGGTGGAGTTCTCGGCCGACCGCATGCGGATCGTCGCCGACACCCACGTCAAGCTCGGCAAGTGGGTCACGTCCCGCAAGTCCAAGGAGCAGGTGCTCCTGTACCAGGCCTCCAGCAAGGACCACGCCGGCCTGGTCATCGCCCACGCCCAGAACGCCCCCGGCGTCCGCGACCTGCACCTGATGGTCGCGTACCCGGTCTACGGCCTGGGCTTTGATCGCGTTCCGCCGGGCTGGCACGACGGACTGTACTACGACCAGCCGGATGACCTCCGCGGCCTCACCGCCGAAACCGACTGCGAGGTCATCCACAACGTCCTGCACGACCTGGTGGTGGACTTCCCGTTCAAGACCCCGGCCGACCGGGAGAACTTCTTCGGCCTGCTGCTGACGCCCATCGTGGCGCCCGCCATCGACGGCAACCGGCCGATGCACTTGCTGAACGCCCCCATCGAGCGGACCGGCAAGAGCAAGCTGGTCAACGAAGTGTTCGGGTTGATCATCACCGGCCGGGACACGCCGTCGATGCAGATCACCGACCGAGAGGAAGAACGCGAGAAGCGCATCCTGGCGATGCTGCTCCAGAGCGAGACGCTGATGCACCTGGACAACCTGCCGCACTACGTCGACTCGCCCGCCCTGTCCAGCTTGCTGACCACCAAGTGCTTCCTCGGGCGCATCCTCGGCTTCTCCCGGAACGTTTCGCTGCCCAACAACCTGACCGTCGTGGGCACCGGCAACAACGTGCAGGCCTCCGGGGAGATTGCCAAGCGGGTCGTGCCCATCATGATCGAGCCGACGACGGCCAACCCTGAGGCCCGCACCGACTTCCAGCACCCGGACATCCGCTCCTACGCCCGGCAGCGGCGGCGGTGCGTCTTGGAGTGCCTGCTCGGGCTGGTGGAGAACTGGCTGGCCGCCGGCCGGCCCGCCCACGCCAACCGGCTGGGGGGTTTCGAGAGCTGGTCGGAGACCGTCGGGGGCATCCTCCAGGTCAACGGGCTGCGGGCCTGGCGGACGAACGAGGCCGGCTGGCGGGAGCGGGCCAACCCCGGCGGTTCGGAGATGGAGGCGTTCGTGAAGGCCTGGCACGAGGCCTTCGGGTATCAGGAAGTTCAGTCGCAAGACCTCCGCGAGATGGCCCGGTCCTCCAATCTCTTTGGGCACATCTTCGCCAAGCGCGCGGACGCGGCTATCAACGTGGCCTTCGGCCGAATGCTCAGCCGCCACACCGATACCCCGGTGGCGTCCTCGTACATCCGCCGGGCCGGGGCGAGCAACCACGTGAAGTACCACCTCGAGGAAATCAAGTGAGCCACCGCGTCCTAACAGAGCGGCGCGCACGGGGCGAGTCCGAGGCCCTCGAATCCTCCCGATTCTCCCTTTCCTCCCAGCGGGCAGGGAGGATAGGGAGGATCAGGGAGGATCGCCGGCCGATCCTCCCTGACGTAAACCTCTCTGACGAGAGTCAGTTACAGCAGAGCAGGGAGGATAGGGAGGATTCCTTACAGCTATACACGTGCGCAGGCGCAGCGCACGGGAACAGGATATACAGTACGGCTGGCGCACCCCCCGAATCTCCCTATCCTCCCTCGGCCGCCCTGTGGGCGGCGCTGGTCAACAAGGAGGACATCTACGCCATTGCCTACCGATTGGGGCTGTCATCGACCGACACCGTGGGCGCTTGGCGGCTGGCCGCTCTGCGAGTCGCCCGGTCGGACGGGTTCATTCAGGCCGTCCCCCAAGACGTGCCCATGACCCGGCGCGATTGGGAGCGGTGGAAGGCGCTGGAGGCGTCGCCCCGCAAGCTGCTGGGCCTGCT
>CAZNSB010000220.1:0-8276 GCA_964575155.1 uncultured Planctomycetaceae bacterium
CGTCATAGGCTGCCCGCGCGGCGGTGTTCAGGCCGGCGGGCTCGGCCTGTTGCGTGGTCAGCGGCTTTCGGGCGGGCAGGTCTGCGACGCCGGACTCCGCGTCCAGCACCGGCGTGACGTACCGGAGGGCGAAGCGGACCGTCTTGCCAGGCTGCGGGGTGATCTCCAGGTTGGAGACCCGGTGCAGGCAGAAGTCGCGCTTCAGAAGGTACAGGAAGTTCGTCAGCCGACGCAGCGACGCGGTGCCTTGGATCGCGCTGCCGACCTGGGTGAAGGCGCTTCGGCTTCCGCCGCGGGTGAAGGTCTGGACGGTGAAGTCGCCCTGGCTGAGTCCCGCCCGGCGGGCCAGGTCGTTGATCCGACGCCCCACCTGCACGCTGGCGCCCAGGGGGGTCTCGTCGAAGGTGCGGTCCCGAAGCTCGGCGAAGTCCCGGCAGGACCGCCGCAGCCGGGTGTTTTCGGCCCCCAGCTTGTTGTTGCCGTTGGCCAGCGACTGCCGACGAACGTCCAGCTCCGCCACCGGGCGCAGCAGCAGCCGAGTCACCACCCCGTACGCCAGCCCCACGCCCGCCAGCGCCCCGACGCAGAGGGCCAGGATTCTCTCGCGGCGATTCATCGGCGGCTCTTCTCCCCGCCCCGCTTGCCGCCGGCGGAACCCACCAGCACGTCCACCGTGAACTTCACCTGGTACCCGAACTTGTCGCCGACCGGGCTGGTGCCCTTGTGGCTGACGTTGTAGCCCGGCGAGGCGGAGAGCTTTTCCTCGAAGCGGGGGACGGTCTGGTTGTTTTTTACCCGGCCGGCCAGGGTGATCTTGCCTCGGTGTTTCTTTGTTCCTCCGGCGCCGCCGGCGCCGCACCGGAGCGAGTTGAGGTACAGCTCTTCGCCGGCCGGCAGCGTCCGCGACAGGTGCGCCAGCTCATCCAGCCAGCACACGTCCTCCTGAAGCCAACCCTTGAGGTCCTGCACGCGCTGGCGGAGCTTCTTGAGGTCGCGGTTGGCCTGGACGAGCTGCTTCTTCTGGTTCTGGAGGCCGGTGATGGCAGCTCTCCGGCTTCGCAGGCGGAGGTGGGTGCCCAGGACGGCCCCGACGCACAGCAGCGCCGCGGCGGCGGCGATGACCACGGCGGCGATCCGCCGGGTGTTGACGGGGGCGACGGCGCGCTTGGGATTGAGGAAGTCGAACGGGAGCGCCTCGGCGGCGTGTCCGGCGGCCAGGCCCAGGGCGGCGGCAAAGGCCGACGCCACCTCCCCACGCCGGACCGCGAAGCCCCGAGAGACGTCCAGCAGCTCGCACCGCACCCCCAGCCGATCCGCCAGGGCGGCGCCCGCCTGGTTCTCCAGCCCGGTGCTGCCGGCCAGCAGCACCGCGTCGATCCGCGCGCCGCGCTGGACGGCGTGGAAGCTGTGCAGCGAGCGCGTCACCTCCGAGACGATCCTGCGGACCGCGTCGGCGGGCCGGGGGGCCTCCGGGGGGCGCGAGGGGGCTTCGGCGGGGCCGGCGACGGTGGCGGCCCGGGAGAACTCGAGGATCTCGTCGCGCATCACGTCGATCTCGGCCTCGTCGGCGGTGATGTTGACCAGCAGCATCCGCTTGCCGCTGCCGGCGGGGACACACCGGTATACCGCCCGGAGGTTCGCATAGGGGCGAAGCCCCAGCCGCTGAAGGCTCAGCCCCGCGTCGGCGCACACCCCGCTGGCGGCGTCCACCACCGGCAGGCGAACCGCCGCCGCCAGGACCGTCACGCCCTCCTCCGGCGGGGGCTGCTCGGTGTCCCAGTGGGACCCGCGGGTGTAGTCGATGACGGCCTCCTCGGCGCTGAAGGGAAGCTCCTTGGAGACCTGGTACTGCACCATGGGGGCCAGCTCGTTGGCCTTGGCGGTCGCCGGGAGCGTCAGGCTCTTCAGCACCGCCTGCGCCCGCCCCACGCACATCACCGCCCGCGCGCCCTCCAGCCCCAGCCGGCCGATCACCGTCTTCAGAAACTGCCCCAGCGAGGCCGTGTCCGAAACGTCCACGTCCGGCGGAATCGCCGCGGTGTGCATCGAAAGGATCGCCGGGGCCTTGCGGACGTACTCGTACACCACCAGGCGGATCTCCCGCCGGTCGTAGTCGATGGCGACGTGTTTTCGTCTTCCGAGCATCGCACGTCCCCGGGCGCTATCGTTCCACGAGCGAGACGGGCATCGGCACGCCGAGGCGGGTCAGGTCGCGCACGTAGACAATCTGGGGCCGGCCCGAGCCCAGGTCGACGACCGCCTCCAGCAGGCAGAACGTTCCGTGCTCCATGCTATATCCAAACGAGCGGAGGCGAAACTGGTAAGTCCGAGCGGTGAGGTACGGGGCGATCTTCTTGAAAAAGTCGGCGGAGACGACGCCCTGGGTGTACAGCCAGGCGGTCGTCGCGGCGTCCTCGGCGTCCAGGGCCGCGCGGACGTCGGCGATCCGCCGGCTGGTGTTGTCGCTGATTCCCGGCAGGGCCCTGAGAACGGCCAGGGGGGCGATGTTGACGTTGATCCGGCCGAGGAGGACCTCCCTCTCCTCCCCGCGCCGCTTCACCCCGCCGCAGGTGAGCTTGTCCATCACCCGCGGGAGGTTCTTCTCGTCGACCTCGCTTCGTATTTTCTTCTTCCTTCCCCGCTGGTTCGGATCGTCGATCTCCAGCTCCATGTGCAGCAGTTGGGCGGGGTCGGCGAACTTCACGTTCGCGTGGCGGGCGGCGACGATGAACTCGATGGTGTCGCTTCCGAACCCGGCGGTTTCGAGCTTCCGGCCCAGCTCGCCGGGATCGGTCTTGCTGATGTTGATCCGCGGGTTCTGCTCGTTGTCCACGTCGGGCTCGTAGCTGAAGGTGGTGACGAAGGGCCCCAGCCCGCAGTCCAACTCGCCGTTGCGGTCGTCGGGGGGGAAGGATTCCTCCCCGTCGTCCTCGTTGGGCTCCAGGGTGGAGTTGAGGTTGGCGTCCTCGCCGAAGACGACCTGCCCCGTGAAACCCTTCACCAGCAGCAGCTCCTCGGGCGTGCCCAGCGGGGCGTCCTTGACGAGGTATGTCTGCTCGTGCGTCCCCGCCGGGGCCTGCTCCAGGCCGTGGGCGTGCGCGTCGCTGTCCGCGTCCCGGTAGTCCAGCAGGCAGTGCACCAGCTCCTCGGTCATCCCCGGCAGCCGCAGCAGCATCTCTTCCGTGGCGATGTTGAGGTTGACCTTGCCGGCCTCGTCGGCCGGGCCGTAGCGCGGCCCGGGGGGCTCGCCGAAGCCCGGGCCGAAGACGGTGAAGTACCACTCTTCGCCGTCCTCCCCGGTGATCTTCTGCGCCTGGAACAGCTCGGGGTTGTCGCGGAAGCCCTTCTCGTCGGCCGGCGGGGAAAGGAGCACCGACAGCGCCCGGTGGATGCCGCTCATGGCCGCCGCCCGCGCCTGGTGTGCCCGCCGCGCCGCCGCCGCCGACCCCAGCTCGCCGCGGACCAGGAACAGCGTGCTGGCCGCCAGCACCGACATCATCGCCACCATCACCAGCTCCAGCACGAGAACCGTGCCCGACGACAGCCTGCACCTTGCCGCGCTCATCGCCCGGGCCTCCCGCGCCGAGAAGTCGCGTCGGCCTGCCCGCCCCCGCCGGCCGGGATCGCCACCTCCCGCCGAACCGTCTCGTAGGGGTACTCCCTGGGAGCGGTCCCTTCCGGCAGCGGCTGGGTCCCCAGGGTGATCCGGACCGCCGGCGGCAGGCCCTTCCCGCCCCATGACTCCGACCACTCCCCGTCGGTGAAGTATTCCAGGTAGAGGAACTTGATCTGGTGGCTGAGGGCGACCGACTCGACGTCCACCTCCTCCTCGACGGCCCCGGAGCGCAGCGCCTTCAGCCGGTTCCGCCTCAGCGGCCCGATTTTGCCTTCCTCCTCGCCTTCCTCGATCAGGTACCGGACGAGTTCGACGTCGTGGTGCAGCTCGAACGCGCCGCCGGCGCCGTCGGCCGCCCGCCGCCTCGTGGCCGCCGCCGTGTAATAGACCGCCGGCGACGGCATCACCGCCCGCAGGAACGACACCTCCCCGCTGCTGCCGCGGAACCCGAAGGCAAGCCCGATGTCCACGCAGGAGCCGAGGTCCCGGCTCATGAGGTCGAGGACGCGGCGGAGGGCGAAGCGGGTGTCGGCTTCGCGGCGGAGCGTGTCGCGGACGTCCAGCGTGTGCCGATACAGCGCGTACACCGCCCCCATCAGGACCACCACCAGCGCCACCGCCAGGATCACCTCCAGGAGGGTCAGCCCCCGCCGGGCTGTCCGTCGAGGCCGGCTCATGGCGCCAGCTCCTCTTCGGTCCGCTCGCCGGTCTCGAGCATCCACTGGGTCAGCCGATGGGGCCCGGCGGCCAGCGCGTCGGCGTTGCGGACGATGACGGTGACGCGCTTGAGGGCGGGGTCGTCCTCGATCTCCTCGACGGCGACCTCGTAGGTCCACTCCGGGTCGTCCTCGTCGAAGGCCGTTGCCGGCACCGCCTCCAGCTTGAGGATGCCGGCGTTGAGTTCAGCCAGGACGGTCTGGGCGAGGTCGGCGGCCTGGTTCTCGCGGCGCATGTCGGTCGCCGCCGCCATGGCGCTGCGCAGGGCCGAGCCGATGACGGCGGCGGCGACCACGAACAGCGCCAGGGCGATCAGCACCTCCAGCAGGGCGACGCCGGGCCGGCGCCGGCCGACCCGCCCCTGCCTGCCTGTGGCAAGCAGGCAGGCGCCGGCAGGCAAGGTTTTCGAATGCCGATTGGGCTGCATGCCTCACCGTTGCTCGATGGGTTCTTCCTCGGTGTCCAGCGGGCGCGTCTGGATGGTGCCGTCGGCGCCGTTGAGTGTGATCTCGACGGCCCAGGGGTTGTCCTGGTCCTCGCTGGCCAGAACGATCCGCGCCGAGTCGCTCCCGCCGTCCGGGGTGAAGGTGATGACGGCCAGGGCGGGCTCGTCGCCGCCCTCGGAGCCGCCGAGGTCGGCGGCCAGGTCGGCGTAGGCGCTGGCGCCCGTCAGCTCGCAGGCGATCACGCGCACCCCGCCGGCCAGTCGGGCCTGATCCACCCACCACCGCGGGTACGGGCGGAACGTGTTGGGCTCGGCGAGCGGGTCGGGCTCGATGCTCAGAAGCGGTGTGCGGGCGTCGGCGTCGAAGCCCAGCCGCAGCCGCCGGCCCGTCAGGGCCGCCTCCGCCCGCGCCGTCCGAAGCAGCGAGCAGATCCGGGTGGTGCTCTCCTCGATGCGGGTGGCCTCCAGTGTGCCGTAGAAGCTGCCGATGACCATCCCCGCCAACAGCACCAGCAGCGTCACCGCCAGCAGCAGCTCCAGGAGGGTGAAGCTGCGGGCCGTCCGCCACCGGCCGGGCGCGGCAGAAGGTCTGACGGACGGGGCCCGGTCCGGGATGCGCTTACGTCTTTTCCTCTTCTTCCGACCAGCTTCGGATGTCATCGTCGGTTTCGCTTTGCTTGTCCGGGCCGTTGGACCAGACCTTGTACTTCAGGCCCTGGGCGGCCTCGTCGCTGCCGGGATCGACGGGCTGGTAGTTCAGGGGCTGGTCCCAGGCGTCCTTGGGGTCTCGCTTGAGGTAGGGCCCGCGCCATTTCTCGCCCTCGGCCTCGTCCTCGAACTGGGGCTTGGTGCGGAGTGCGCCGAGGCCTTCGTCCTCGGTGGGGTAGCGGTTCAGATGCATGTTGAAGGTGTCCAGGGCGGTCTGGACCTCGTTCAGCAGCAGCTTGGTGGTGTCGATCTTGGCGCCCTCGCGGGTGCCCGACAGCGCCACGATCGCCACCGTCGCCAGCATCCCCAGGATCAGGATCACCAGCAGCACCTCAATCAGCGTCAGGCCGCGCTTCTGTGTCTTGCTCGTAGCCAAGGTTCTGCTCCTTTCCGTCTTCTGCGCCGGTCGGCATCGGCCCGGGGCGGGTTTCGACTCGCCCGGCCGGGGCGCCGCTACCTCATGGTTTGAGCCATTGTGAAGATCGGGTACAGCAGCCCGGTCGCGATGAACCCGATCACCATGGCCATCATCATCAATAGCAGCGGCTCGATCAAGCGTACGGCGGCGTCCACCTGGCGGTTGGTGCGGCGTTCCACCGCGTCGGCGGTCTGGACGAGGACCTTCTCGAGCTGGTTGGACTCCTCCCCGACGGCGATCATCTCGGTGACCTCGTCGGGGAACAGCCCGCTGCGGGCGAGCGGATCGGCCAGGGGCTCCCCGGCGCGAACGTTCTCGGTGGCCTCGGCGATGGCCCCGGCCAGCAGGGCGTTTCCGGCGGCGTCCTTGGCGATCTCCAGGGCCTGGAGGATGGTCACCCCGTTGGCCAGCATGGTCCCCAGCACCCGGCAGAAGCGGGTGATGGCGACCATGCGGATGGCCTTGCCGGCCAGGGGAATCTTCAACTGCCAGTTCGCCCACAGTCGCCGGCCCGTCTGGCTGCGGAGGAAGCTCCAGACCAGGAGCACCGCCAGGGCCAGCATGCCCGCCAGCGCCAGCGCCTGGCCGCGGACGGCGTCGGAGAGGGCGAAGAGGATTCGCGACGGGAGCGGCAGCCGCACCTCCACGAAGAAGGTCTTGAACCGTGGGACCAGGAAGACCAGCATCACCGTCACGACGATCACCGCGAAGACCGCCAGCAGCATCGGGTAGATCATCGCGCCGCGGACCTTCGAGCGGAGGTCGTCCTGCCGGTCCAGGAAGCCCGAGAGGTTCATCAGGACCTCCTCCAGGAACCCGGCGTGCTCGCCGGCGCGGACCATGGCCACGTGAAGGTCGGCGAAGGCCGCCGGGTGCTTGCCCATGGCGTCGGCCAGGGTCTCGCCGGCGGCGATGTCCTCCCTGACCGCCGCGACGATCCGACCCAGGGCCGGGTTCACCGTCGTCCGCGAGAGGATATCCAGCGCCCGCAGCATGGGCACGCCGGCGGCCAGCAGGTCGGAAAGCTGCCCGTACGCGACGGAGAGGTGGCGCAGCTTGACCCGCCGGCCGCGCCCGCCCGCCCCGGCGGGCACGCGGGCGGCGATCCGCACCGGGAACAGGGCGCGCTGATCGAGCGTGCGGAGGACGGCGGCCTCGCTGTCGGCCTCGATCACGCCGGTCCGCTGGGCGCCGGCGGAATCCCTCGCGATGTATTCAAACGTCGGCACGGCGGACGCACCTCCGCGATGACCAAGCCCGAATGCGGAATGAAGAACTTATGATGAAGCCGGAATGACGAGAACGCCCGGCGGGTCGCGCTGCGTCATTCGTCATTCGGGCTTGATTCGACATTCGGATTTCGGCATGGCTACGCTTTCGTCGCTCGGATCACTTCCTCGGGCGTGGTGATGCCCTCGCGGACCTTGGCCCACCCGTCCTCGCGAAGCAGCCTGAGCCCGTCGGCCTTGGCAGCGGCCAGCACCTCCCCCGCCGGGGCGCGGGCCATCACCTTCTCGCGGATGCGGTCGGTGGCGACCATCAGCTCGAACAGCCCGGTCCGTCCGTAGTAACCCGTCCCCCGGCACTTCCGGCACCCCGTGCCGCGCCCCCGCCAAAGGGCCTCCCCGTCCTGGTAGTGGAAGTCGGCCGGCATCTTGGCGGGATCGGGGGCGTGCTCTTCCTTGCAGTCCGGGCAGATCGTCCGAACCAGGCGCTGCGCCATCGCCGCCTCCAGCGTGCTGGTGACCAGGAACGGCTCGATGCCCATGTCCAGCAGCCGCGTCGCCGAAGAGGCCGCGTCGTTCGTGTGCAGCGTCGAGAAGACCAGGTGCCCGGTGAGGGCGGACTGGACGGCGGCCTCGGCCGTCTCCAGGTCGCGGATCTCCCCGATCATGACGACGTCGGGGTCGTGGCGGAGGATGTGGCGCAGCCCGCGGGCGAAGGTCAGCCCGATCTTGGGTGCGATCTGGATCTGGTTGACGCCGTCGAGGTGGTACTCGACGGGGTCCTCGACGGTGAGGACCTTGATGGCGGGGGAGACGATCTCGGCCAGCGCCGCGTACAGCGTGGTGGTCTTCCCCGAGCCCGTCGGGCCGGTCACCAGCATCACGCCGTGGGGGCGGGTGATGATCTGCTGGAAGGCCTCCAGGGTGTCTTCTCTCATGCCCAGTTGGGGCAGGGTGAAGCTGAGCGTGGAGCGGTCGAGCAGCCGCATCACCACGCCCTCCCCGAACAGCATGGGGATGACGCTGACGCGGACGTCGAACTGGCGCCCGCCGACCTGGAGCTGGATCCGCCCGTCCTGAGGCAGCCGCTTCTCCGCGATGTTCAGGTGCGACATGATCTTGATGCGGGAGATGATGGCCGCCTGG
>CAZNSB010000221.1:0-8227 GCA_964575155.1 uncultured Planctomycetaceae bacterium
GGCCTTCTTCTTGAGGGCGTCCTTGGCCATGGTCACGTCGGTCTTGACGGAGATGAGCTCCTTGAGCAGGGAGGGGTTGGAGAAGTCCTGCTGGGCGAGCTTGGAGAAGTCGGTGAACTTCTCGTTGAGGAACTTCTCCCACTTGTCCTGGGCGAGCTCCAGCTCCTTGAGGAGCTTTTCCTGCTCGGCGGTGAAGTTGTCCACCGGGCGCTTCGTCAGCCGCTGGGACGCCTCGATGATCTTCCGCTGCTCGTCGATGTACTTCTGGAGGGCCTGGTGAAGGGCGGCGAGCTTTTCCTTGGCCTCGGGGGGCACGTCCTCGCCGCGGGCGGTCTTCTTGACGGCGTCGGGATTGGCCAGGGAGGGCAGGATGGCCAGCAGCGTCTGGAGCGACTGGATGATCTTGTCCTGGGTCCCGGCCAGCGTTCGGCAGGCGTCGGCTCGCCCGCCCATTTCGCTCAGCCCCGCGAGCACGCGGGCCTGGGTGACCGCCAGGGCCGCCTCGTTGTTGCCCAGCAGGGCCAGGGCCTGCTGGATGGTGACCATTTCCGGCTGGAAGGGGAACTTGTCCACCACCTCGAGGATGTCGACCTTGATCTCCTTCTGCCCGGCGGCGATCCGCTTGCCGGTGGCGCGGAGGGTCAGCAGGTCGGGGTCCTTCCTGGCGGCGATCTCGGTGTTGACCCGCTGGGCCTCCTGCTTCCGGAGAATCGCCAGCAGCCGGGCGCGGAGCTGGTCGTAGCGCTTGGCCCGCTCGGCGGCGACCTTGGCGGCGTCCTGGATGAGGATCTTGAAGCGTGCGGACTCGGTTCTCTGCGGCCCGCCGAGCTCGCCGAGGTATCGCTCGTCGGTGGCGGCGGCGAAGTAGACGAGCACGTCGCCCTCGCGGTGCTCCCCGCCGATCTGGACGGTGTGCGCCACGTCGGCCGAGACCGTCCCCCGGGCGGCGGGGAAGTCCTTCACCAGCCGGCCCGGCTCGCCCTCCCGCCCGAGGAAGAACTTCACGTGCGCCAGCCCGTAATCGTCCGAGGCCCGCAGCCGAGTCAGAAGCTTCCCGCCCGGGGCGACGGAGGCGTCCCGGTTGGGCTCGACGAAGGCGATCTTCGGCGCCGCGTCGGGGACGGCGCGGATGCGGTAGAACCCGTCCATGGCGTCCGGGGAGCTTTCCCGCCGGCCGACGTCGGGAAGCTGCTGAAGCCGGTGCCCGGCCCGGTCGGTCAGCAGGATGCGATACGCGTCGTCGTCGGCCACGTGCAGCACGCCCCGGAAGCCCGTCCCGGCGGCGTCGGGGTGCATGGCCGTCTTCTTTCCGCTGCGGAGCTCCATCAGGACCTGCGGCACCGCCGCCGACAGCCGCAGCGTCACCCCCACCGCCGTTCCCACCGGGGCCTCGACCGGCCCCGAGGCGTTGACCACGGGCTTGTCCGGCCAGTTCGTGTACTTCGGGAACTCATACAGCAGGTCCAGCCCCTCGATCTTCACGCGCTGGAGCACCGTCACCCGGTAGTAGGGCTTGTGGGCGGGAAACTTCGAGTCGCCGATCCACACGGCGTAGTCGAACGACTGCTGGACCTTGCCGATGGGGCAGGAGTAGGTGGTGCGGTCCGGCGAGGGGAACGCCGTCACGAACGAGGCCTCGCTCTTTTCGGCGGCCGGAGCCACCGTGCGCATTTCCACCTTCGCCTCCAGCCGACGCCGCTGGGGGTTCTCGATCCTGGCGGCGATGGTGAGGGGCTCGCCGGCAAAGCAGGTGGTGTCGCCGGGTTTGAGGGAAATCAATTTCACGCTGCCGAGGTGGCGGACGTAGCCGGTCGGGTCGAACACGGCGGCCAGGCCGCGGGAAAGATACGCCCCCCCCAGCAGGGCGAACAGGCACAGGAGGATCGCCGCCGCGGCGGCGGAGACGGAGCAGCGGAACAGGCTTCTCAGGCTGACGGCGGAGGCCAGGGGCGTCCTGGCCGTCCGGCGGACGGTCTCGCGGATGGCGCTCTGGACGAGCGGGGGGGAGGGCTGTATGGCGTCGGTGCTGAGCTGGAGGGCGTTGATCAGGCTGTTCTTGAGCCCCGCCACCTCCCCTTCAACCAGCCGGGCCGTCTGAGCCCGGTTCAGCCGACGCCGCACCGGCAGGGCCGCGAACCACGCCACCCCGCCCGCCCAGCACGCCAGCGCCCCGCCCAGCAACGCCCATCGCAGGATCGTCGGGGGCTGCCCCGGCCAGAAGCCCGCCGCCCCCAGCACGATCAGGCTTCCCAGCACCAGCGCGGCGAGCCCCGCGGCGGCGTGTGCGACCTGGACCAGCAGGTGCCGCCGCCGAACGTCGTCCAGCCGGGCGCGAACCCGGTTCATCCCCTGATACCGCTGAAGCGTCGTCATGGTCACCTCGTCCCGGCGCACACACCTTACGCCTCTGTATTATTGTAAACGCAGGAATCGGGCGCGGCATTCGGTAATTTCCGGAAAAGCCCCCGCTGCCAACACCGCCAAAAGGCAAGCCGCGCGGCTTGCCTCTCGGCACGGCTGCAAACTACGCAGCCGTGGCACCAACGATTCCGACCGGGGTGCCACAGCGCAGTTTGCTGCCGTGTGAGTGCGGCGAATTCCCTGAAAAGCAGCGGGTCCGACGACCAGTCAACCCGTCAACGGCAATTGGGGACGGGCTGGTTTTCTGGAGGCGTTCGTTGTGGCACGGGCGCCCGTGCCACAATCCGCTGGCGCGCCCGGGGAACGCGGGCCAGAGCAGAAGAAGCCGAGCCCGGAACGGCGGGGTCGAGTATAATATTTGCGGAAGCGGAGTTCATCCGGGAGGTCCCGGATCATGACTGCCGACCGGCAGGGAAAGGATAGCCCGTGACGGGCATCTCTATACGGGAGGCGGGCGTCTGCTTGCTGGCGCTGTCTCTGGCCGCTGCGGCGGCGGGTGCCGGCCCGGCGCTCTACGACTTCGGCAATCCCTCCTGCCAGGAGGAATGGATGCGCCAGTGCATCCAGCGCGCCCGCGGCGACCCCGAGGCCGAGGCCGATGCCTTCGGCCTGGACAACACCCACGCCCACGACGTCCCCGACGGCAGCTACGATGTCGGCGAGGGCATCACCAACGCCGGCGTCGCCGACCAGCGCGACTATTGGAGCCGCTACCAGGGCCCCCGCCAGGTGCTGGCCTGGAGCGCGGCCCTGAACGCCGCCGCCCGCAACCACTCCGACGACATGCACACCTACAACAACTTTTCCCACTACACCACCGAGTCCGACCACGGATACGTCGCCGGAGACGGCCCCGGCGACCGCGCCTACGCCGAGGGCTACGCCAACCATTTCGTCAGCGAGAACGTGGCCGTCGGCACCCCCGCCGGCTACTACACCGCCGCCGACATGCACCAGGGCCTCTTCGAGGACTACACCGTCTCCACCCGGGGACACCGCAAGAACATCCTCGGTTCCTGCGACCGCGAGATCGGCGTGGGGTACGTCTCCCGCTCGCCCAACGCCGGGGGGTGGACCGACTTCTGGACCATTGACTTCGCCACCGACGCCTTCGCCTCGACGCATCCGGACGACCCCTCGCCGCCGCCGGAGACCGTGTTCGTCACCGGCGTGGTCTTCGACGACGCGAACGACAACGGCAGCTACGAGCCCGGCGAGGCAGCCCCGGGCGTTCGCGTCTTCGTGCGTGCCTCGGGGGCGGGCTGGCTGAAGCATTACGCGATCACCGCGGCCGGCGGGGGCTACACGGTCCCCCTGCTGGACGCCGCCGGGGCCGACCTGCCCGCGGGCACCCAGCTCGACGTGACCTTCTACGACCCGTCCCGCGGGCAGAGCCTGACCGCTTCGGCCACCATCCTGGCCGGCACGGTGACGTTCGAGGAGGACCCGGACCCGCCCGATCAGGAGTACCAGCGGCTGAACGTGGGGCTGGACGCCCTGGCGGCGGACTTCTCCCCGGCCCCGAAGGGGGACGCGAACTTCGACGGGAAGGTGGACGTGATCGACCTGACCATCCTCGCCAACAACTTCTCCCAGACCGGGCGGGAGTGGATCCACGCCGACTTCGACAACAACGGGCTCACCGACGTGCTGGACCTGACTGCCTTCGCGAACAACTTCGGCTGGACGGCGGGCGGGGGCCCGCCGGGCGGGGAGGGGCAGGGCCGCCTGCCTGATCCCGTCCCCGCCCCGGCGGCCTGGGCTCTGCTCTCGGCTGGAGCGGCCGCGGTCCTCCGCCGCCGGCCCGCCTGAGGCGGCTGCGCGTCGCATGGCGGCAGACAGCGGCCGCCGCGGCATCGGGCAGCGGGCCCGGCAGCGTCCGGCGGGGGCCATTGCGGCTTGTGGAACTTCGCGTTGGCCGAGGTGACCATCACCTGTTTGCAGGGCGAGAAAAAAACTGCACAATTCTGAAAAAAGTGCGGTTTTGCGGAGGAACAAGGGTTTGCGCGCGTTGTTAAAGCATGGCTGGAAGAGGCTTACGGCGGGGTCTTGACAGGGGGGTATAATGGGGGAGAGAGGGCAGGTAGCAGGTAAGAGGTAGTAGGTAACAGCGGCCAGCCACGAGCCACCAGGCACCGGCGAGCGGCCGGGGCGCAGCGGGCAGCGGCCCGAGGGCGGCCAAGACTCGCCGCGTCGGCCGGTCGGCCCCGATTGCAGGAGCAGCCATGCTCAGGTACGCACTCTCTGCCGTGATGCTCGGTTTCCTTCTGTGTCAATCGGGCCCTGACCGGCCGGGGGGCGAGTGGCCTTGCTTCCACGGGCCCGCGCGCGACAACAGGTCGGCCGAGACAGGCCTGCTGAAGGAGTGGCCGGAGGGGGGGCCGAAGCTGCTGTGGACCGCGACCGGGCTGGGCAAGGGCTACAGCTCCGTGACCATCGCCGGCGGGGGAATCTACACCGCCGGCATGATCGGCAAGCAGACCTACGTCTTCGCCCTGGACCTGGACGGCAAGCAGAAGTGGCGCAAGCCGAACGGACGGTCCTGGGAGTCGAGGATGCGTCACGCCATCGGATACACCGGGTCCCGGGCCACGCCCACCTACGACGAGGGGCGGCTCTATCACCTGGGCGAGCGGGGCCGCCTGGCGGTCTTCGACGCCCGCACCGGGCGGGAGGTGTGGAGCGTGGACCTCTTCGAGCGGTTCGACGCGAAGGTGCCGAGCTACGGTCTGGCCGAGTCGGTGCTGATCGACGGCGAGCGGCTGATCTGCTCGCCGGGGGGGCGGAAGGGCTACATGGTCTGCCTGGCCAAGGACACGGGCAAGCTGGTGTGGGCCAACACCGAGATGAAGGGCGCGGTCGGGTACTGCTCGGGCGTGATCGCGGAGTTCGGCGGGCGCCGGCAGATCCTGAGCATGAGCGCCAAGGCCCTCTTCAGCGTCGACGCCGCGACCGGCAAGCTGCTCTGGAGCGTGGAGCATGGGAACCGCCGCGGGAACAGCGCGACCGACCCCATCTTCCACAAGGGCCGCGTCTTCGCCTCCACGGGGTACGGCAAGGGCAGCGTCGTGGTCAAGCTGCTTCCGACAGAGGACGGCATCAGGGCCGAGCGCGTCTGGGCCAGCAAGCTCATGGACAACCATCACGGCGGGGTGGTGTTGCTGGACGGGCACCTCTACGGCTCCGGGCATCAGTCCAGGGGATGGTTCTGTCTGGAGTTCTTCACCGGCAGGCAGGCCTGGAACGCGAAGGGCAAGGGCGCCCTGACCTACGCCGAGGGCATGCTGTACTGCCTGGACGAGCGGGGGACGATGTCCCTGGTCCGGGCTGACCCCGATGCGTTCCGCCTCGCCAGCTCCTTCCGCCTGCCCAAGGGGGGGACGGGATTGTACTGGGCGCACCCGGTCGTCTGCGGCGGCCGCCTGTACGTCCGCCACGCGGACAAGCTGTTCGCCTACGACATCCGGGCGAAGCAGGCAGTACGTCCCGGGCAGTAGGTCAGAGCTGGCAGGTCATAGGTAGTAGGTCGTAGGCAGTAGGGGATACGTGGTGTGCGGGCGGCTTTCACCTTTTCTTGAAGCCGGCGAGCAGGCCGAGGGCGCCGGCGGCGGAGGAGGGGAGGTACCCGGTGAGGAAGCGGCGGAAGCTGGCGGTCTGGTCGGCGAGCCAGCCGACGAGGGCGTCGTAGTGTTTGTGGATGGCGGCCCAGTCGGTGTCGATGAGCCCGGCGAACTGGAGGCCGGCGACGACCAGCAGGGCGAGCCCGACGGCGAGGATCGAGAGCTTCAGAAAGGTCCGCAGCGCGAAGGCGATGCAGAAGCCGGCGAAGAACCCCAACCCCAGGCGGAACAGGGCCGGCGAGAAGTCTTCCAGCACCAGCGGGGGCGTCGGCTCGGCGGCGTCGCCCTCGGCGCGCAGGGCCGGCTGTGAGGCCGGCAGGAAGCCCGGGGTGGGCGGCCGGACCGGATCGGCCCCGGTCGGCTCGGCCGCCTCCGGCGGGCCGCGGAAGTGGGCGTACCCGTGCATTCCCGCCCCGGCCAGCATCAGCAGGCAGGAAACGCCCAGCAGGGCCTTCTTCCATGGCGCCAGGCGCCGCCGGGCGGCCGGCCCGCCGGCAGCCGACGCTTTGTCCTCTGCCTCACCCATGCCGGTCCATTGTCCCGCACGTGAGGCAAGATTCAAGCACATGCTTGCCGCTCGGCGCTGTTGACCGTCGGGGCGCCGGCGCGGCGAAGCCAACGAACCCATCGACGGGCTCACGATGTGCCGTCGGAGCCTCAGCAGATGGAGGTGGGAAATGAAACGGGGAAAGTACAGACAGTACGACGACGACGTCCTGATCCGCGAGATCGCCAGCGGGCAGAAGACCTACGTGGAGATCGGCAGGGAGATCGGGCTGGCCGAGACGGCGGTCGGGCGGATCGCGCCCTCGGCGGTCCGTCGGCTGGGGCTGCTGGTGACCCGGGAGAAAGAGGTCCCCCCGGCGGTGCAGCGCCGGGAAGGGCCCAGCGACGACGACGACTACGCGGCGGGCCGCCCGGCGGTGGATCCGCTCGGCCGCCCGAAGTGGTAGGCCCGGTTTGCCGGTTTGCGCCAATGTCTTTACTGTCCGTCGGCCGCGCGGCATATTGTCGGCCGGTCGGAAAGGAGCCAGCCATGCCGACGATGAAAGACGGGCCCGATTCTCCGCTGTTCACCGCCTTGCCGCTTCGGGGGGGCGTGGCCTTGTCCGGATTGCGCGGAGCGGGCGTCTCGGGCGAGATGGCCAGGCAGGCCACCCGCGCCCCTGCCGGGAAGTGCACCGCCCGGGGCATTCCCCTGAAGATCGGCAAGGTGCTGGTGGTCAAGGACAAGCCGGTGTCGGTCCGCCTCAAGCCGGTTCGAGCGAGGTGGCTGGTGTTTGCCCACAGCTCGGACATCCGCCCGCTGGAATGGAATGAGGATGGGTTCGTGGCCAATTCTCGCGGGCGGGCGCGGCTTGGCGAGCGTGCGGCCGATTACGTGATCCTGTACGCCGACGGGCGGGAGCGTCGCGCGAGCATCCGCCGGGGGTATGAGATCGGCATGTTCCAGCGCGGGTGGGGCGAGAACCCCGTTTGCGCCGTCGCCGACGCCAAGCCGCATCCCCTCCCCGACCGCGGCGAGGACGTCAACCCGAACCGGCGGTGGGGGGGCGTCCAGACCCGCGTGAACTGCAACGACCAGCGGCCGTGGGTGAACTGGCTCTGGGCCTGGAAGAACCCCAACCCGAGAAAGGCGATCGTGGGCGTCCGCTTCGAGCCCGCCTGCGGGGCCGTGGTCGTCTCCGCCGTCTCCGCCGGAAAGACCTCCTCGACGCCGCTGCGCTGGCTCCGCCGCCGCAAGGCGCTGCTGAGGCTGCCGAAAGGCACGAAGTTCGACCCGGCGGTCGACGAGAAGGGCCTGCTCAGGCAGATCAGGCTGGACCTGGGGACGGTCATTTCCGCCACGCCCCGCCCGGTGTACCCGGACCGAAGCTGGGCGCGGACGTATAACAACCGCGTGCCGGAGGTCTCGCCTCGCGAGGTGCTTGTGGAATACACGGCCCACCCGGAGGCGCGGTTTCACCTGCGCGGCGGGCGGAGGGTGCCGGTGGCGAAGGTGCAGGGGGCGGGCAAGGCCGGGTCGATCCGGGCAGTCAGGCCGGCCGATCAGAGAGTCACGCTGCGGGTGGTGGCCAAGGGCACGGGCCGGCCGGTGGCGGTGAAGCTGCACGTCCACGGGCAGGCGGGCGAGCACCTCTGCCCCATCGACCGCCACCGCATCCCCAACGTGGAATGGTTCCAGG
>CAZNSB010000222.1:0-8226 GCA_964575155.1 uncultured Planctomycetaceae bacterium
CCTCGGGGCCCTCGAAGCAGACCTTCGAGAGGGAGAAGCCAAGGATCGCGTCCGCCTGCTCGTACAGCGAGCGGGCCTCGGGGTAGGCGTCGGCCAGGTCCCTGCCCATGCCGACGTACTGGGCCCCCTGGCCAGGCAGCAGCAAGGCCGTCTTGCCCATCAGCGGTCCCTCCCTCGCGCATTCAGCCGGAAACGGGGGGACGAGTGTACCGGGAAACGGCCGGGCGTCCAGCCGAAAACTCGGGGGCGGGTGCCCGCTCCCCTTCACTAACCACCGCCGCATAGCGTAAGGTGCGGGCCGACGAGGCAGCGACCGGACGTGCAACCTACGACAGGCGAGCGCGGCCAACAGAGAAGGCCGTGTGGGGGCAGCGGCCCGCATGGCTTTCTTCCGTTGGCTTCGCATCGGCGATTAGGTAGCGCATCGCGCTTCTTGGCTGAATCGCGTGCACCGTGAGGGGAGAGAGCGCGCCCAAGATCTTCTGACGGTTTCGGTCGGAATTACTACCCTTGCCAACTTTACCGTGAGTGATTTGGCAGAAGCCACAATCTGCCGAAGGCTCTTGCGGTTAAGTACAATCGGAGTAACATGGACAAAAACGTGTGTCCCTGCTGTCACACAGTGGACGCTTCCAAGAAGAGGAGGCAAGTCATGCAACTCCGTCTCCAGCTCCAGCGTAATCCCGTGTCGGATGAAGTCTCGGCTGTGACGGCTGTTGTCCGGCCCGTTCTCGAGGGCCTGCTCTATGCCCTGAAGTCCGATGTTGTTGCAGAGGCAGGAGGCTACGAAAATGTGAAACTTAAGATGCTGCCCCGCCTCTACCGCCCCAGTGACCGCGACTGTGGCATCTGCTTTGAGTACGCAGTCCATGATGCGGTCAATCGTCGCGAACCATCGGTTCTTGAGCGCCTCCAAGATGCAATGGCTGGACATTGCGGGGTGCCCGGAACCGAGCCAGCTTCTATCCTCTTCGGATTAGAGAAAACGGGTGCCCTGAACCTTATCGACACAGCCAAGGAGAGGCTCACGGATGAGTCTAGACTGCTTGCAGGTACGAGAGGACAGCCTGCGAAGCTCAAGCGTCACATCGATAGCATCGCTGCGGCGTTTAGGCGAAGGGAAGCACGGGTCGACTTGCCATGGAGTATTTCTGGAATCTGGAAGGCCGACTTATTTGCTGGCAACATCGATTCCGACCGATGGGTAGGGACAACGGTGAAAATCAACCCTGATCACCTTGAGGGGGCCCGAGGGCTTCGGATCGGTATCGTTCCTGCTAGGCAAGGCAGGAGCGATGTTGTCCGACGCGACGATTCACGCAACCTCGTGATCTGCCCCCTCCCATACGATGGCGCTTTCATGGAGGTGTTTTACCAGGGGTGGTGTGTTGTCCAGCAGTTCGTGAAGGCAGATGCCCATATACCTCCGGAAGTAAACCTTCCACGACAACCTGACCGACAAGTGGCGAGGTTCCTGCAGGAACGACGCGAATACCCTGTTACCGAGGTTGTAGAGGCGTTAGCAGCCTTAGCACAACCCGAACTCCTACAAGGACAAGAGCAGAATGCTTCCCTCATCAGCCGTCGTGAGTCAAGCCCTGAAGTGGCAACGCAGGCCGTGGTCACGCCTATCCCTCAGACAACAAACGTGAGAGGTTCCTGAAGAAGCGGTTGGCGCCCTATAACCCAATGGCTTTATCAAGAGTCGTGTCTACTCACTGCAATGCCGACGTTCTCGACGGCGTACGATGTGCCTGCCCCAGGCGGGCGTGGTTCAGATAATACAGAAATGCTGGCACCCGCAATGCCGGACACCCGAGGCCGCGTTTCTCTCTGCCCAAGGGCCAGCATTCGCGGCCGGATACCGGGTTGTCTATGATCACCTCACCCACAGGTCGTCCTGCGTATGGCGTTTTCATTGCCGTTCAGGGCTGGCTACTGGGGCCGGCACGGCCCGCAACGCGGCAGCCAACTCGGGAAAGGGATTCTGCTGACGAAATACGATTCGCCGCGTATAACATTACTGGCGAGCGTGCATGGAATGGGTTCCTGCAATGCGCCGGCCGGTGTCTGGCGTCGCATCGCAACGCCCAGGGTTCATCCACCTGCAGGACGGGACCGGTTATTATGAACAGACCGTATATGCCACATTTGCTAGATCCTATCGGTCTGCTGCTTCTCATCCTCACTTTCGTCCTATCCGGCGTGGCCTTGGCAAGGCGAAGGAAGAGACAGGGCGCCCGATATCGGGCGCTTGCCCAAGACAGGCTCGCTGAAGTTAAGCGCCTTCTGGACAAAAGCGCTGACCCCGGCCGATCACTAAAGGGCAGCGGCCCTTGCATTTTGCCATACCGGCTGGGCCTGCGACCCCCGTACAGGCCCCTCCGGTCCAGCCGGTACACCACTACCCGATTCTCTCAAAGGGGCCAGTCCAGGAATCGCGGAGGCGTCAGGAAGCGGAAAGGAGCTAGCGACTATGGGTACTGTCCTGAAAACATATATGTCACCCATCTTCTTTCGCACACCAGCCAATCCACAGCCAGGTGACCCCGAATCCCTCCGCCCCCTGCCAGACCAGCAAGGGAACCCCTGGTGCCTCCTGGACGACTTACTTGACGGCGGAATCAACTTGCCCACCCAGGTTGTCCACAGCCGCCTCAACGGTCTACCACACTCGGGCCTGTTTGTGCTTTTGGCCGGACCACCCGGTAGCGGAAAGAGCCTCTTTGCCTTGGAGCTCGCCTATCGCCTTAGCCTGAACGCCAATCCTGGAGTTGCCCGCGGTTCCGAGAAGGGCATCACGACCTTCTACCTGTCCGCCGAGTCGGAAAGCGCAAACGTAATCGAAAATGCGCAGAAACTCGGGTGGGAGAACGCACAAGAACAAATCGTCCCCTATTGTTCCCCCGAACTGAGTTCGGGCCGACCCATGCCCCGCGTCATCCTCTACGGACGGGAAAATGCGCAAGCGCGCGACTTCCCCGACTCTCGGGGCTACTTTGAGAAGGCTTCTGCGGATTGGAAAACACTGTCCAAGGCGACGCCACCCGACTTCGGCCCGGAGGTCCTCGTGGTTGATAGCCTAAACGTTCTTCCGGGGGACAAACATGAAATTCTCAAGTCCCTCGTGCACTTGTGCCTTCGTAACGTTCTCCTTATGATCGCAGTCCTTGATTCGACGAGGACTCCTGGTGGTGAACTCACACCATTCACGTACAAGAATACGCATGATTACTGGGAATTCTTTGCCGATCTTGTCATCGCATTTACGAATCGCTTCGAGAAGGAGTATCTCGTTAGGAAACTTCAGGTAGTCAAGGCACGATTCCAGGATCACGCAGATGGGGAGCAGCGGATCAAGATTAACGCCGCCCCCAAGGCAGTAGGCCGCGTCCCCGAGTCTGGGCAAATTAGCCAAAAGGGGGTGATTCAAACAGAGACCCCCTCGGCCCCGGCAATACCCGTTCTTCATCCGATGTCACCCTTCATACGGGAGGGTGGCATTTTTGTCTTTCCGTCAGTCCACCGGTACCTTTCACGGACAAGGAGGCCTTTGCCGCCTACTGGCTCGCTACCTACACCCTTCGAGGCGCTCAACAGCGCTATCGAGGGAAACGGCTTCCCTACCAGCCGCTGCACGGCGCTAATCGGGTCTCGGGGCAGCATGAAAAGCCACCTTGCCTATTACACGATGTTGAAGTTCCTAAAATCTGATCACGAAGGGAAACGAGCCCTTCTTATATCCTTGAGAGATGACGAGAATGCTGCCGTTACAACGCTCGCCCAGATCTGGGCCAATCAGCGGGATGACAAGGGGCAGTTGCTTGATCCAACTCTTGACAGCGTTAAGCCGGCGGATCGCTTGGCGCGCTCGGAAGAAGAGGTGCGGCATCTTCTCACTCAAGACAAGCTGGAGATCCTCTACTTCTGGCCGGGCTATATTTCTCCCGAGGAGTTCTGTCATCTTGTTGTAGTCTCAGCGGACAGAAGACCAAAGAAGGACGCCTCGGTTGGGATCGCCGTGATCAACGGGCTTGAGCAACTCGAAGCCCGGTTCCCCCTCTGTGCCAGAGAGGACATGTTCGTGTCAGGGCTGATTACTCTTCTTACAGTGAAAGGCATAACGACAGTCGTCGCCTCTGGTGGCCATTCAGCACCAGGTACAGTACCTGCAGGGCTCCTTCCGATGGCGGACCTGATTCTGGAAGCGTCTTTCAGAATGATACCCTCGAAAGCCGTCAACTCGCTCCTTGGCTTGAGCGAGACGAAATCTGGGGCCGAAGAGGCTCCGCATGTGGTCTATGAGGTGATCCGAGGGCCGGGTGCGCGAGAAATGCGCACGAGGCTTCTATTCTACATGGGGCGAGAAAGAGACGCGCTGTCGAAGGTCGTGTGGCCGGGGAGTGTAAGGGTAATCCATCTGCCAGAACACGTCGACGTTGGCAAGGAGGCTTGACCGTTCTTTTCGACGCAAGCAGTGGCACTTATCCCGCCGGTATTGCGCAAACGCCTTGCAGGTGCCATCTCTTTGTTTCATGGCGAAGCTGACGAGGCAGCCGAGCCAATGGTTGTCCGGCCGGGCGTCCAGCCGAAAACTGGGGGGCGTGGCGCTTCTACGGCATACGCGGTGCCCACTCCTGGGCACCGCGCCAAACGATCGCGCCTGCCGTTCGAGCCCCGAGCGTGAGCTCGGGGATACGTCCGAATGGCGGTGCGGGTTCGCCTCACGACATGGTCACCCTTCGGGATGACCATGCCACCCGCGCCGGCATGTACCCGCGAACTCACGTTCGCGGCTCGAACGGGGCATTCGCGGCTCGGGACACGCGCGGCGGGCAGGACTGCCCGCCGCGCGGAAAGTCCTCGATGGGCCCTACTTCATCCGGAAGTCGTCCGGCTTCAGGCCCGTCCGGTGCTTGCGCATGCCGATCGGCTTCGGGTCGTACGTGCCGACCAAGTCCACGTTCGCCTTGGCGGGAATCTTCTCCTCCATCCCCACGCACCAGTAGATGGCGTTGATGCAGAGTCGCCGGAACCCCTCGTCCTTGAGGTCGTGGCCGTGGCCCATCGTCGTGGTGAAGACCCGGGCCGCCTTGCCGCTGGTGCCCGTGAAGTGCTTGGTCCAGGCGACGGGGACGGGTTTCTTGTCCTTGTTGGGCGGGTCGTCGGGGCTCATGCCGGCGAGCGGCTGGCCGAGGATGATGGGGGTGCACTTGCCTTCAAGGGTCGTGATGCCATAGACGTCGCTGGGTCCCCAGACCTTCTCGATGCCCCGGACGATGGGGAGGTCCTTGGCCTCGGGGGTGATGCTGCCGAGGGTGCTCTCGCGGCCGTGGTGGCCGTAGTGGCCGGCCCAGGTCTCGCCGAAGACCATCCTTCCATACCCGCCCTTGGGGTCGTTGCTGCGGAAGGAGTACTTGGCGTACGGGCTGTCGCTCTTGCCGCCGTAGTTGAAGGCGTGGGTCGTGGTCCGGAGTCCCATCATCGGCCGGCCGGAGTTGGTGTAGTCCATGACGTGTTTCATCTGGTCGTCGGCCAGGGCGCGGAACCTGAGGAACATGACCATGAGGTCGGCGTCCTTCAGGAGGTGGAGGCCGGGCATGTTCTCCTTGACGGCGGGGTCGATCTCGCCCGTCTCCTGGTTGATGGCCCAGATGACGGTGCACTTGAAGCCGTGGCGGACGGCGGCGATCTTGGCGAGTTGCGGCATGAGTTCCTCGCTGCGGTACTCGTCGTCGCCGGCCATGAAGACGACGTACTTGCCCTTTCCGGGCCCGTCGCCGCCCTCGTACGTGACCCAGGGATTCTTCTCTGCGGCGGTGGCCACAGACACGCACACGCAGACCGCGATGGCCGTACAGGTGAGAGCCGTCAGTGCAACGCGATGCATGGGAAACCTCCTTTGCGGTATCGGACAGGATTGCCGGACGTTGCCGCCTATCATAACGCGCCGGCGGACCAGCCGCCAGCCTGCCGCGGCACGGGCCGCACCCGTGCCAGGGTGGCACACCTCCCACGGGCGCGCGGCTATCGGACTTTCGGGTCACCCCACCAGGCGTGGGCGCCGGAGCCGCCGGCGATGCCGTGGGTCAACAGTTCCAGCGTCTCGACCCCCACGACGTTCAGGACGGTGGCCTTTCGGACGCCGTGCGTGTGGTTGCTCCACATGCCGCTGCTCTTCCAGGCCCGTTTGCCGTCGCAGAGGACCTCGAACCACGCGGCCCCGCCAGCGCCGGTGCCCATCCCGTAACAGAACGAGAACCGCTTGTACTGGCCCTTCAGGGCATAGACGATCTTCGAGGAGGCGTGGGCGTACATGCCGGTGGTGAACTTGCGGCCGGCAATGCCGCACGGCTTGTCGTTGCGGGTGACCTTCTGGAGCGATCCCCATCCGACGCGGGCGGACTCGTGGGGGACCTCGGCCAAATAGACCCATTCCTCCGCCTTGCGGAGCGCCCCGAGGAGGTCGCCGAGCCGACTCTGGATGGCCTGGAGGCGGATCTTGGCGACCCGCAGTTCCAGCCCGTCGCCCCGGGCCATGAACCGCGTATAGAGGTCGGCGGCGCGGAGCAGGCGGATGGTCTCGAGGGTGCCTTTGGCCTGCTCGGCCCGTTCGTCCCAGGCCCGGGCGGCGGCCAGGAGGTCGGCCGGCTCCGGCGCGCCGGGTTCCGCGACGCGCACCAGCAGCGACGCCTCGTCGTCGGGATGGTCCGCCAGCAGCCGCGCGGCCTCCTGGGCGAGGCCGGCGTCGAGGTATTCGGCGATGGCCAGGTCGGCCTTTCCGCGGGCCTCGTGGCCCTTGGCCATGCCGACGAGCCGGCCGAGTTGCTCGTCGATGGCGATGCTCTGCCGGAGCGCCGGCAGCCGCTCCGCCTGCATGAGCGTAGCGGGCTTGAGGGCCTTGGTGCCCGCGCGGACCGCCGCCTCGAAGTCCCCGTCTCCGCGGTACATCCGGGCCAGGGCCAGCGCGTTCTCCAGGAGGCGGCTGCCCTGGTCGTACAGGAGGCTCTTGGCCTCCTGGGCCGACCGGGCCGTCCGAAGCAACTCGTTGAACCGGTCGACCTGGAGGTCGAGCCACTCCTCCCGCAGGGCGGCGGGGTCGCCGGCCCCCAAGTCCACGAGTTGGCGCTGGGCGTCCAGAGCCAGTTCCGTGGACCGTCCCTTGGAGGCCATGTCCTTGGCGGTCGTCAGGAGGAGGTACTTCAGGCCGCCCGCCGCGCTGTCGGCGCCGGCCAGGAGTTCCTTCGCCAGGGCGATCTTCTCGGGGGCCCGGCGTGCCCGCTGGATGCGGTCCGCGTAAAGCCCGTCGAAGGTCTGCTTCTCCTCGGCGGTATAGGGCGCCGGGGCATCCGTCGAGGCATCGGCTGAGGGAGCCCCAGCCGCCGGCAGGGCCAACCCGAACCCCACCAGCGCAGCAGCGAGCCCGATGCGTCGATCCATGCCGGGTTCTCCTATCCATCCGGGCCGGGGTGCCGTCCCCTCGGCCGGTTAGACGCGGGGCATTCTAATTCGTTCACCGGGGCGCCGCCAGCGTCTATTCCGTGCCCGTAGGGGCAAGGCCCCGGTCCCGCGCGAGCATCATCGGCGGATGCGCGTACCGGCCATCTCACGATGGCGGCTCGATGCGGGCACGGCAGGGCTTAGAGCCTACCCGCCGAGCCACGCCATGCCCGGGTTCCGCGGCCCGGGGGCGGCAGTCGGGCCTCGGCCCGGGCCGAACGCCTCCAGGTCCTTCTCCATCCTGAACCACGGCAGGCGGGCGCCGTCGTCGAACTCGCGGCACTCCTGTGAAACGAGGCGGTATCCCAGGTACTCGTAGAACGCCCGGGACGGCAGCGAGGCCGCCAGGCGAACCGTCCGGACGCCGGTCTCGACGGCCCGCTGCTCCAGGGCCGCCAGTACCCGCCGGCCCAGGCCCCTGCCCTGGTGCTCGGGCGCGACGTACATGCGGTCGACGTTGTCGGCAACGAGTGTGCCCGTGGCGAGGAGGCCGTCGGCGCCCTCCAGCAAGACGGTCCAGCCCCGGCCGGCGCCGAGGCGGATTTCCTCCCGCGTGTGGTGCTCGTGGAAGTGGTCGATGGCCGACCGCTCGTACACGCCGGCGTAGGAGATCTCGATGGTCCGGGCGACGAGGGCGAAGACGGCCTCCAGGTCGGCCGGCTCGAATGGGCGAAGGGTGAGGTCCATTTCCAACCTCACGCAATTCCTCAACAGCAAGCCTCACGC
>CAZNSB010000223.1:0-8213 GCA_964575155.1 uncultured Planctomycetaceae bacterium
TGCCTGCACGTTCGCCCAGCTTCAGCCCATAGCCGAGCCGCTCAAGCGCCTGCGCGAAAAGGTAATCGTCATCGACCATCACGCCACCGCCGATGACGTGGGGGCGGTCGTCTGGCGGGACGAGTCGGCCTCATCGGTCGGGGTGATGCTCGCCGAGCTGCTGGCGGAGATGGGTTGGCAGATTGACCCGGTCGCGGCCGAGGCGCTGGCCGAGGCCGTCCTCTCCGACACGGGGTGGCTGCGCTACTCCAACACCGACGCCCGCTCGCTGCGGGTGCTGGCCGACCTGGTGGCCGGCGGCGCCGACCCACACCGGATGTACACGCGCATGTACCAGTCGGACCGGCCGGGGCGGCTGCGGCTGCTGGCGGCGGCGCTATCGTCGCTGGAACTGCACGAGGCTGACCGGCTGGCGGTGATGACGTTGCGCCGGGCCGACTTCGCCGCCTGCGCCGCCGCCGAGGACGAGACCGAAAACTTCGTCAACGAGCCCATGCGGATAGCGACGGTGGAGATCTCCGCTATCCTCATCGAGCAGCCCGGCGGGGGCGTCCGGGTGAGTCTGCGCAGCCGCCGGCGGGCGGACGTGTCCGAGCTTGCCAAGCGCTTCGGCGGCGGGGGCCACTGCGCCGCCGCCGGCTTCAGCATGGACGGGGACGCCGACTCGGTCCGCCCGACGGTCATCTCCGCCTGCATCGAGGCCCTCCGCTCAGCCGGCAATTGAGCCGCCTGCGGCGCCCATGGCCACATTTTCTGATCTTACTCCGGGAATCGTCTTGACAGGAGTCGGTTCCACCGGTATTCTATCCGCCGTTGCAGGTAGCCTGCCGGACGGCGGGCTAAAAAGGGAAGGCCGTGAAAATCGGCCGCGGACGCGCCGCTGTAACCGGCGACGACCGCTGCAGAGGCCACTGGCCCGGTGCGGAATCGGGCCGGGAAGGCGCAGCGGGAGGCAGAGGCCTCCCAGCGCGGCAGATCGCGTTGGGAGCCTTACGACCCGGAAGCCAGAAGACCTGCCTGTGACCAACCTGGTTCGGCCTTCGCGAGTCAATCGGCGGCCCGGGACCGTGTGCTCAGCCGTTCGAGGCCCCGGCTCCGTGAGACCGCGGAGGCCGGGGTTCTGCGTTGGCCGAGGCGTGCGCGGCAACACGGTCGAAGGTGCCGCGGCCGCTCGATTCCACGCCTACCCCATTGCTCCCAGGTTGCCGGCGGTGCGGCCTTGCGCCAGGGCCGGGTCGCCTCGGCAGGCTCGGCGCTCAGTGGTTACCGGAAGGAGGAGTATGATGCAGTGCAGCAAGGCAGTCGGGGTGGTGCTGGTGTTGTCGGCCGGAAACTTGGCGGCCCAGGGGCAAGTGACGTGGAATTCGATTCTCCAGGAGAACTTCGACGCGGACCCGTCGGGGAACTGGTCGTACGCCGGCCAGCTCAACGGCAGTTCGCAGGCCCTGATTCGGTGGGACTCGACGAACGGCCGGCTGGCGGTGGAATGGGACCAGTCGAACAACTACGCGGGCAGCGGCGATCCGTACACGATCCAGCCGTCGAGGTACGCCCGCTCGCTGCCGGTGACCTTGGACGACAGCCAGACGTTCAAGTTCGGGGCGAAGCTGAGGATCAGCTCCGCCGTGGACACGACCGAGTTTTACCAGGTTGCCAATGTCGGCCTGTACAACCTGTCGCAGATGGGCGATGACCGGACGATGTCCGACAACCTCTCGGGCAACACCAACGCGGTCAAGGACGCAAGCGACTTCGTGGAATTCAACTACTTTATCCAGAACAAGTCCTGGGGCTTCAACCCGATGACGCAGGCGACCGTCGGCGCGCACATCACCGGGACGGTCGGCGACTACACCGTGGGCAGCGGCATCGTCGGCGACGCGCTCTGGCACGACACCGACATGGGCGCGGACCACTGGCTGCCCCTGGACACGGACCTGTTCGTGGAGGTGATCTACTACGGCGCGGAGACCGGCGCCAAGGCCCGCCGGGCGCACAGCGCGATCTACACGGACCCGGCCCGCACGACGCTGCTGTCGGTCAACGGCGTCCAGCAGTACTACTGGACGCAGGCCCTGCCCACCGACGACCATTTTGCGCTGACGGACGCGGGGGGGTGGAACTACGTCGGCGAGAACTGGGACGGCACGAACGGGGCGGGGTCCGGCACCCTCGACGATTTCTACGTCATGGAGGAAGTCCCCGAGCCCGCCGGCGGGGTGGGGCTGCTGTGCGGCTGGCTGGTCGCGACGGCGGCCCGCCGCCGGCGGCCCAGAGGACAGCCCACAGAGCGATTGCGCAAGACGACGTGAGAGCGACCAGGCCATCCCGGCCGAACGGGCCCGCGGGGCCGCCGCCGCGCCGGACCGAACGGTTCGTGCCGACCCCGCGCACAAGCGACGCCTTTACGCTTGTCGAGCTGCTGGTGGCGGTGGCCATCATCGCCTTGCTGGTCGCGGCGCTGTCTCCCTGCCTCCACGCCGCCAAGGAGGCCGCGCGGAAGGCCATCTGCGGACTCAACCTGCGGCACATGCAGTTGGCGCTGCGGCTGTACCTCCAGGACAACGACGGGAAGTTCTTTCCATACCGGCAGAGCATTCCCGAGGGGACCTTGTGGTACTGGGGCATCGAGACGGCCGGCGGAGGAGGCGCCGAGGGCGCCCGATCCCTGGACAAGTCCCGCGCCAAGCTCGCCCCGTACTTCCCGCACGCCGGCGGCATGGAGACGTGCCCCGCCTTTCCCTACAGCCGCGGTGACTTCAAGCAGAAGTTCGACATCGCCAGCTACGGCTACGGCATCAACCGGTGCATGCTGGCCGGGATGAACCGCGGCGTCTGCTTCGACGGGATCACCTTCCCCGGCAAGACGGCGGCCTGGGCCGATTCCATCCAGATCAACACCTGGCAGCCGCCGGCCTCGCCTCAGAACCCCATGATGGAGGAGTGGTACTATCTGGACAACCGCACCATCGCGCCGGCGACCTTCCACTTCCGCCACGGCGAGCGGTGCAACGCGGTCTTCGCCGATGGGGCGGTGCGGGCCCTCTGGCCCTACTGGCTCGAATCGCGCTGCGACGGCCTGGCGGGCCGGCCCGAGCCGGCGGTCGGCCCCGGCGAGGTCACGCCCCTGCTGAAGCTGGACAAATAGCGGAGAGCGCGGCCCAAGAAACATCCCGGGAGTGTTCCGGTACCGCTTGCTGCATTCCGCAGCGACGGGTACGGAGTACGGAAGCCGTTCAGACCGCCGCCGACGGAAAGATCAAGCCACGATGCAGATCCATCGCGCCAGGCATCACGCCGAGTACGTCCTGAAGCTGAACCGGCTTCTCGCCGGCCATGAAGGCCTCTCCGCCAAGCCCCTGGAAGAGCTTACCGCCTCCCCGGACTGCCGGCGTCGTAAAGCACCACCTCGTCCACAAACAGCCGGACCTTCTGGCCGCTGCCGGCGACGATGAAACTCAGCGAATCCACCTTGTTGCCCACGGCCAGCGGCTTGCCGGCTGCCTTGGCCTTGCGGACCTTGGCGTCCTTGGAGAAGTCCAGGTGCCGCGTCGTCCAGTTCTTCTGGGCGATGTCCTCCAGGTCGATGGCGCAGAGGGCCTTGGCGGTGGCGTCGTGCAGGACGACCTTCATCCGCTTGGCCCCCTCGACCCAGTAGCGGAACCGCAGCTTCGTAACCGCACCCACGGGCCGGGGCGGCTTCATCTCCAGCAGCACGTGGGACTCCTTGCCGCCGGCGGCGGGCACGGCCCGGGCGACGGCCCAGTAGCTTCCGCGGGGGGCCTTGGCGCCGGAGGCGATCTCGAGCTGGCCGGGCCAGTATCGAGGCCTGCTCCTGGCGTCGATCCCCGTGTCGAACGCCGCCAGGAAGACGACGCGGCTTGGGAAGGGCTCGTCCGCCGGGGGCGCGCCCGGGGCTTCGGCGAAGAGGATCGCATCGTCGATGATGATCTCGTACTGTTTCCCGTCGGCGGGCTTGCCGACGTAGACCTGGAGGTCGTCCATCCGCTCGCCTTCCTTGAAGGCCCCCGGCGAGCCATCGTTTCGTCTGGAGTCCCGGGTGAAGTTCAGCACCGTCTCGGCCCATCGGCCCTGCTCCAGGCCGGAAACCAGGATGTTGCAGTTGTCCCCGGAGGAGAGGCTGTAGTGCTGGAAGCGGACCGTGTCGGTGCCCTTGAGATAGTAGCGGATGTACAGCTTGTTGAGCTTTCCCATGCGCGGTCCGGGCACCGGGTTCATGCCCGTTTTCAGGGCGGACCACTTCTTCTGGGGCGTGCCCCTGCGAGCGGCGGTGTTCCCGGGGTACTTGAGGATGTTCTTGGTCTCGGCGGCGCCGAACCAGCCGAAGTTGTCCGGGCGGGACTCGAAACCCGAGAAAGCCCAGATCCGGTGGGGGAAGTGGGCAGGGCGTTCGACCTTGGCTGTGGCAAACCCCCGGCCCTTCTTGACCGGCTGGAGCTGGTGGTTCTGAACCGGCTTGGAGGTTTCGGCGCAGGAGACGATGCCGGCGGCGGCCGCTACGGCCAGGAACAGGGCTTTCTTCATCGCGCACCTTCCTTTCCTCTTCGGGCGGGTTCGGCGACCGCTGCATTATCGCGGATTGCGGACGGCGGGCAAGGCCCCCCCCGCCCCGGGATGGGTCAGGGCGACCGGGCGGGCCTGCGCGCCGGCCGGACCTCAGCCGGGGGGGGGAAGGCCTTCTCGAAGTCCAGCTTCTCCCGCCGGCATTCGGCTTGAAGGGACTTGGCGACGAACGGGTACACCCCCGCCTGGAGGCCGGGCGAAACGCTTCGGTAGATCATGGACTTGATTTCGAGCGGCAGTTGCAGTCCGACGGCCCGCGGGCGGAGCAGCAGCGTGACCAGGAAGTTCCGCTCCTGCGTCTGGAACGGCGGCGGCCTCAGCCGGGGAGCCTCGCCCAGCCCCTCGGCGAAGACCTTGTACACCCTCTGGGCGAAGCGGTGGGCGCGGAGGTACTCGGCCTGGTCGCCGGCGGCCAGGGCCTTGTACACGCGGACCAGGGCCCCGTACCAGAAGGCCCGGGCCACGTCCGCCGTCGGCGCGGGCGACGTGCGGATCTTCTCGCGGACGAAATCGGGCAGGTCGAGTTCGTAGACCGGCCCCTCGGGCTTCAGCAGCCTCTTCATCTCGTCATAGTAGCGCCGGGCGAGCTGCTCCCGCCCGCCGATGTAGAGCTGCTGGACGGCGTCGCTGAGGTAGTTGACGTGCCCGTCGCGGAGCGTGTTGGTCTCGGCGTCGAGCCTGCGCTGGCGCCCCACCAGCGACGCCCCGCCGAAGGCGTACTCCTGGTGTGTCGGCTCGATGAAGCGCCAGTCGGGCGCCCAGTCCACCTCGATGATCGGCTCGGCGGGCTTTTCGGGGTTCGGCCGGTAGACGTAGTACACCTGTCCCGTCCGCGTCAGCGCCTTCAGGGCCCACAGCACGTACCGCTCGGTGTTGAGCCGATGGAACTGGGAGAGTCTCAGCTCCTCGGCGGCGGGGTCCCGGAGAGAGGCTTCGGCCGATCCGGCGTGGATGTCTTTCAGCTCCAGCCCCATGCTGCGGTACAGCCCCAGGGCGGCCCAGTAGATGCCGTGCGGGTAGACGCTGCGCCAGTCCAGCGGGCCGTACCGAACCATCAGCTTCAGCATCCACTCCGGGTCCATGCGGAACTGTTCGGTCAGGACCTTCCGCCGGGCGAAGGCCAGGACCCTGGCCCTGGCGGCGGCGAACTCCGGCGAGGACATCAGCTCGGCGATCTGTTCCTTTGACTTTCCGGCCGGCGTTTCCTCCGGCGGGAGGAGCTGCCCGCGCAGGGGGTCGGTGCTGTAGAGGTTGTAGAGCTGGAGGAACCGCCCGTCCGCCGCCACCCCCAGAGCGCCCAGCCGGGACATGAACTCCGCCACGCCCGCCTCGCCCAGCAGGTCCTGGAGGTCCCTGGGGGCCTCGGCGACGGGGCGGAAGGCCTCGATGACGTCCTCCGTCGTGCCGGTCAGGGGGGGGGACCCGAGGAGTCGGTCCATTTCCTCGGCCCATCTTCTCTTGTAGACCATGTGCATCTCGTCGGTGTAGTCGCCCATTTTTGAGACGAAGGTATAGGCGATCTGCTTGTGCAGGAGCAGGCTGTTGGGGTTGTAGATGAGCCCCCGGTCGCGGAGCAGGGTGATGCCGCTGTAGACCCACATCCACCGCTCCTCGGGGGTGTGGGTGGCCACCGAGATGTTCCAGGCCATGTCCCAGGAAAGGAAGTTCCACGCCCCCTCGTGGAAGGGCATCAGGTCGCAGATGAGCTCGCGGAGCTGCTTGGCGTCGAAGAGCCTGCCCTGCTCCTTGAGCTGCTGGGATCGGATCCAGAGGTAGTTGAGGGCGATCACCCGCAGCCCGCCGGGGGCCAGTTGGAGCACGGCGGCGTGGGGGCTGGCGGCGATGGCCCTCCGGGAGATGACGGTTGGCGGGGCCAGCTCCTCGCGCCGGTCTTGGAGCGGGCCCCGGAGGAGAGCGGCGCCGGCCAGGGCCGCGGCCGCGGCCAGCAGAAACGCCAGTTGCAGGACTCGATCTCTCCGCATGGGGCACCTACACCTGTACCCTTGCCAGTTCCCGCCGGCGGAAGATCAGCCAGCCGACGACCACCGCCGCCAGCGCGCGCAGCCCGGCGCCGGTGCCCGCTTCGGTCGCCACCGCCGCCCAGCCGATGTTCGTCCCGTCCACCAGCGCGTCGGCGGGCGAACTCGCCAGCGGAAGCTGCGGAAGGAGCTTGAACATGCCGCGGACCAGGTAGTGGCTGTAGTAGTCAAAGGCGCTGGGGTCCGCCGCCCTCGGCGACAGGGCCGTCGCCTCCAGGATGAAATTGCTCATCACCGCGATCAGCAGGAGGATCATGCACGACAGGCAGGCCACCGGGAAGGACAGGAAGCCGGCGAACAGCACGCCGGCGGCCGCCAGAAACGCCAGCCGGATGAGGATCAGCAGGTTCGCGCGGAGGAAGCTGCCCTCGAACGTGGCCACGGCCTGGAGCACGGTGACGTCCGCGGGGTCGAGCTTCACCGCCGTCCTGGTGCGCGGGTCGTTGACGTAGATCAGGGTCAGGGTGCCGTCGGCGGCGATGCCTTCCGAGCCCACCATGATGGAAGTGGCCTGGTCCTTCGGGTCGGTCCGCTGGATGGGCCAGGCGGGGATCTCCGGATGCAGGAACCGCCAGTTGCTGTGGAGGGTCGCTTCCTGCCCCAGGCTCCCCCCGCGGATGGGGCGGAGGCGGTAGCGGACCTGGACGGTCTGCCCGCGCCCGCTCGCCGGCGAGAGCCCGCTGAACCGCAGCCGCAGGCCCCTCCCCGGGCGGACGATTTGAAGCTCTTCGGCCAACTGCTTCTCGAGGTCCGACTTGAAATCGGCGACGATCTGCTTGCGGAGCTCGGGGTCGCGGAGGCGCCTCTCGACCTCGGCATCCTCGGCGGGGGTGTCTTCGGCGGGGCCGCGGCGGGCCCGGGCCAGGTCGTTGCGGATCTTCTCGCGGATCAGCGCGTCGGCGCCCCGTTCCTCGACCAGCCGATCGTATCGCCGCTCGGCGGCTTTCTTGACCTGGAAGGGGTCGGGCTTGTGGGCGGCGCGGGCGGCGAAGACCTCGTTCTCGACGGCCAGCCGGTCCAGGTCGATCCGGCCCTTGGGAATGTGCCCGAGCTGGACCCCAAGCTCCGTCTCGGTGGGCAGGCTGCGGAGGTGCTGGCCCAGGCCGTAGGTCAGCCCCGCCGCCACGCCCAACGCCGCCGCCGCCAGAAGCACGACGCCCAGCCACCGCCCGAGCACGTAAGGCAGCCGACGCAGCGGCTTGGTCGCCACCAGGAAGATGGTCTTGGCGCGGATGTCCTCGGTGACGAGGCCGATGGCCAGCAGGACGGTGGCCAGGCCCAGCTCCAGTTGGACCAGGCTGCTGGCGTAGGCCAGGAAGGTCTGGATCCGCCCCTTGAGCGTCCCGTCGCCCTCGATGGTCAGGGCCGGCCCCACCAGGGACACCGCCAGCAGCAGGACGAACACCGCGGCGACCTTCGTGCGGACGCACTCCGTGAAGGTCTCGCGGGCCACCGGCCAGAGATCACGAAGCAGTCGCACAAGCCAGACTACGGGGCTCAGGTACCACGGCATGGGAGAGCTTCTAGGCATCTGTCCCCTTCTTCTCCTGGTCGGGGTCCTTGATGAGGGCGTCGATCACGCCGCGGTCG
>CAZNSB010000224.1:0-8193 GCA_964575155.1 uncultured Planctomycetaceae bacterium
GGCAAACGCCGCCTCTTCTGGACGGTCTCCCTCGCCCTGGTCGCTGTCGGCATCCTCTCGCTCATCTACCGGGGCCCCGACGGGCTGGGGCTGGAGTTCAGCTCCGGGACGCAGGCGGCCTTCCGCTTCAAGCAGGGGCTGCTGATCCCCGACGAGGGCGGGCGGATGGCCCTCCCCCAGCGCGGGCGGATCGAGGCGGTCCTCCGCGCCCAGGCCCGCGAAATGGCCCCAAAGGCCCGCGAGGCCGCCGCCCTGGCCGGGGGCGAGGCGCCCGAGCCCGGCGAGCCCGCAGAACTCCCGCGGCGGCGCCAAGACCTCGAGCGGCGCGCCCGCGCCCTGGACAAGCTCGCCGAGACCGCCAAGGTCGAGACGATCATCCAGACCGACAAGGTCAGCAAATGGCTCGACCGCTTCGAAAAGAGGTCCGGGCAGGCTATCACCCGGCAGGAGTTCATGGGCAGGAAGTACTCCGAGAGGCTCTTCGCCCATCTCGACGCCGACGGCGACGGCAGGGCGACGGCGTCGGAGCTGGAGAGGCTGCCGGAGTGGTCCTACCAGGTCTCCACCACGGTCGCCGACGTGGACCTGCTGCGGGAGGTGGTGCGGAGCGCGTTCGGGGCGAGCCTGGCGCGGAGCACGGTCGTGAAGTTCGAGCTGCAAACCGCCGGACCGGTGCCGGGGCTGAACATCGAGCTGGGACGGGACGATCAGGGCAAGACGCACATCTCCGAGGAGCTGGCCGAGAAAAAGATCAACCCGAACTGGCGCGGGACCTTCCGCGACTGGATCGGCGGGGTGATGTTCGTCCTCGAGAACGTCCAGCCTGCGCTCACCGAGGACCAGCTCGCCGAGCGCATCCGCACGATGCGCAGCCAGCCCGACTTCGCCGGGTTTCGGTACAACCGGACGGCCGTGATCGGGCTTCAGGCCGCCGGGGCCGGGGAAGGGTTCGGCTCCCTGGCGGTGCTGGTGTACAACCCCAGCGCCGATTACGCCGGGCGACACGAGGAGTGGATGGACTTCGCCGACAGTGAGCTGAAGCTGCTGACCGCGGCCCTGGCGCGGGAGAAATCGCTGGAGTCGCTCCAGGAGTTCGACCCGGCCATTGCCGGGCGGGCGGCCCAACTGGCGATCATCGCCTTCGTCTTGAGCTGGGCGGGCATCATCGTCTACCTGTGGTGGCGTTTCGGCTCGCTGCGGTGGGGGCTGGCGGCGGTGGTGTGCCTGGTCCACGACGTGATCATCTCCGTGGGAATGGTCGGCGCCAGCGCCTACGTGGCCGATACCGCCGTCGGGCGGGCGCTGCTGGTGGCCCCTTTCAAGATCGACATGGCCGTCGTCGCCGCCTTCCTGACCATCATCGGCTACTCCGTCAACGACACCATCGTCGTCTTCGACCGCATCCGCGAGAACCGCGGAAAGCTCCTCGACGTGGACGAACGCATCATCAACCGCTCCATCAATCAGACCATCAGCCGAACCCTGCTGACCACCACCACCACCCTCATCGCCGTCCTGGTCATGTACCTCTGGGGCGGGACCGGCATCCACGCCTTCACCTTCGCCCTCCTGGTGGGCATCTTCTTCGGCACCTACTCGTCCATCGCCATCGCCAGCCCCCTGCTGCTTGGGTTCAAGCAGGCCCTGATCGGCCGGGCCCTCCGCACCGCCCCGGCCGCCGCAAAGTGAACGACACGACGGACCGGAACACCGGAAGACCGGAACACCGGAAGACCGGAAGACCGGAGGACCGGAAGACCGTGGGACGGTGCACGGAACCCAAAGCCCACGGGTTCACCCGTGGGACCGGAACACCGCAGGACCGCCACGCCGGCCGGCCTCCGGGGAGCCACCGATGACGGACCTGGATCGACGCCGCCGGTCGTACCTTCGCCTTCGCCTCGCCGAGGGGGTCGGGCCGATGACGGTCCGCCGCCTGCTGGAGGCCTTCGGCGACGTCGAGGCGGTCTTCGCCGCCTCGCCGCGGCAGGGGCGGGCCTTGGCCGGCGTCGGCGAGAAGACCGCCGCCGCCCTGGCGGCGGTGGGCGACGAGGCCGTCGATGACGAGCTGGCCCTGGCCGCCAGGGGCGGCGCCGCGGTGACCTGCATCGAGGACCCTGCCTACCCGCCGGCCCTGAAGAACCTCCCCGACGCCCCGCCCGTGCTGTACGTCCTCGGCGAGCTGACCCGCCCCGACGCCGTCGCCGTCGGCGTCGTCGGGGCCCGACGCTGCACCCATTACGGGCTCCACCAGGCCGAACGCTTCGGCGAGCTGCTCGGCTCCGCCGGCCTGACCGTCGTCTCCGGCGGGGCGCGGTGTACACCCTGGAGACGTGCGGGTTGACCTTCCTGCTGGGCCTGGGTGATCGTGCCATCGGCGTGGAGGAGCATGGGGCCGACGTGCTTGGCGATGAACTCGTGCAGCTGTGGAATGGTGTTCGCGTTGGCCAGGTCCGCCTTGGCTTCCTCGAAGGCTTGACGCACGACCCGTTCGAGGTCGGCGGCGTTGGTGGTGCTGGACTCAGCGACTTTCTCGATCTGCTCCCGCGTTCGCTCCAAAGCCGAGAACCGCTTGGCCACCTGCTCCTTGAACGCTCGCCTGGCGGCGTCGGGCGTGTCGGGATCGGCAGCCAGCGCCGACAGTCGTTCAATCTCGCCCTCGAGCCGTGCAGCTTGGGCCTTCGCCGCCTTGAGCGCCGACTGGTTGGTGCCGACCAACTTTCGCGTTTCGGCCATGATGGGCTCGATCAAATTCTCGATGTCTGCGAACATGATCCGGAACGTCTCCTGGACGCGGGCCAGCAAGCGATCCTCGCGGTAGTACTTCGAGTTGCCGCAGACCAGCTTTCCATGCATCAGGCGACGACCACAGGCTAGGTAGCGATGCGATCCGTTCTTGCGGGCGCACTTCCTGGTGAAGATCGGAGAACCGCAGACGCTGCAGGTTACGAGGGATGTGAAGGCCGAGACCTTGCCGAGATACTCGTGAGCACCGATGCGAGACCGCGCCTTCAGACGCTTCTGTACTCGGGTCCATAGGGTGTCGTCGATGATTCGTAGTTCGGGTCGCTCATCGACAATGATGGCTTCGGGCGTGTAGACCGTGACGGTCTTGCCAGTGGTGCGATTGAGCCGCTCACGTCGCTTGCCCCATGTCCGACGCCCGATGTAGATCGGATTACGCAGGATCTTGCTGATCGACGTGACGCAGTAGGGCGTGTTCTTCCTGGTCCGCATCCCCATGCCGTTGAGCCGCTTGGCCAGCGTGTAGAAACCCGTGCCGCTGTCGGCGTATGCGGTGAACAACTGACGCACAGTTGCCGCCTCCTGCTCGTCAACCGCCAGGCGCCGAAGCCCTCCAGCATCGATGACGCGATAGCCAAGCGGCGGGAGACCGCCTGTGAACCCGCCCTGCTTGAACCGCTCCAGCATTCCAGCTCGGCATCGCTGGCCAAGAACGCGGGAGTAATCCTGACCAACGCACAGCATGATGTTGCGGACGAGTTCCTCCTTTGGCTCCGTCGCCGAGATGACCTCGACGCCGAACTCATCCTCCAGCTGCTCGATCATGGCTGCTGCCGTGGCGACATGGCGTGAGAAACGGTCGTACTTGTAGACGTACACGACCGACACCAAACCGGCCTCGACGTCGGCCATGAGGCGCTGGAGGGCATCGCGCCCAACCGCAGTGCGGCCAGTCCGAGCCTCGTCGATGTACTCGCGGAGTTCGGCCAGGCCGGTATTCTTGAGGATCGCAGCCCTCTGAAGCTCGATGGAGCATCCGCCACGCTGCCCCTCGGACGAGAACCGCATGTAGGCGGCTGGCTTAGCCTTCCGACCCTTGGTCGCCATTCTTGGCCTCCTTCAGGATGGCCGCCGCTCGTCGGGCGACCATCCGGATCACCGTCCGGCGCAGCTCGTCCAGCCCGACGAAGGCTATGGACGGCTCGCCGTTCGACGGGGCGGGGGCGTTCAGCACATGCGCCCGCCCAGTCCGTCCCGCACTATGAGGCCGTGCGGGGCGGGCAAGCCAAGGGGATTCCTTCGAAGAATCTCTATCATTCTCGACCATGGTAGCCGGCCCGGTGGCAGGGCATGCTTCCGCCCCCATTACCTACCGGCGGCGCGGTCGAAGTGTCGGAGGGGAGTTGTCGGCGCTTCGAGCTGGCGGGTCGCGGCTGTGGGTCTATTCCCCCTTGGCCTCCGCGCCCGAGTTGGTCGCAGCCCACTCTAGGTGGCGCCATTTCACCTTACGATACAAGCCCAGGAGGCGTTGGCCGACCGGTGGATCGAGCCACAGGACATATCCGATTCTGCCGCGGTAGTGCTGCCTCGGCATGAAGTCTCTTTTCGGCTGCCTGCGAAGGCTTTGCTTCCGAGCCTCTACAAGGTCATTCCCGAGCTCCGCTATGTATGCTTGCGGCACGGATAGCCTTCCGCCATCCACGCGTACCCCGGTTACGATGTGCTCCTTCTCGTCCCCCGGCTGATAGATCTCAAGCTTGCTCCGTTTCACGCCGAATCCAGCCTGCCGGAGGATTCGGATGATCAGGTTTGCTATTCGCTCAAGATCGAAGTCCCCGGAGATCGTGATGTCATCGACGTATCGCGTATACTTCAGGCCGTGGTTGCGCGCTATCCCGGCAATGCGGCCATCTACAGCACAGACGATCTGGTCGGCCAAGAACGGACTGGTCGCCGTCCCGAGGGGCAGGGCATGTTTCCACGTCGTGAGCTGGGTGAGCATCCTGCTCACATCGGGGGTGCATTCTTCTCGAATGAATAGGTCGTAGATCTTCTGGTACCGGATGCTCGGGTAGAAGTCCTTGATGTCCAGTTTGGCGATATGGTGAGATTTGGCGTGCACCAAGGCGTTATCCCGAATCCCGCGGCCCTTGATCGCGCCATAGGCGTGCTGTGAAACGGTCAGCCGGCAGAGGATGCGATCAAGTACTCTCCGCTGAACGGTGGCGAGCGGCTCAAGCGCCATGATGAGGTGCCGCAGCTTCCCCTTAACGACCTTGTCGAACTCATGGTAGTAGGACTGCGTTTGCTCGGAAATGGCGGCGAGCCGGTCGGCGGGAAGGCCGATCTGGTTAGCCAGATGACTGATTCTCCTGATCCGGAGGCTGTTGCTGCCGTCATCTAGCTGGTCCATCGGCCGATTCCTGGGACTCCCTGATACGTGCCCTCTCAAGTTGATGAACTAGGCCCCGAAGCTCTTTGAGAATGCCGTCGACTTCCGGTTCTGCTGACTCGAAGTCCACGGATGCTTCGAGGAACAGGAAGCTGATCGGCACATGAAAGGTCATGGAGATTCGCTTGAGCAGCGACACGCTTGGCTCAGCCCTGTTGTTCTCCAGAAGGGAAAGGTAGTTCTGCGTGATGTCTAGACGGCTGGCCATCTCCCCCTGCTTGAGACCTGCTGCAACTCGAACAAACTTGAGGCTTCGTCCTATATCCACGGGTGTCTCACCGGTTGAGGGCGGAGTTTTGGAAGTTTTCTTAGTTCTCTGCCGCATCCAGAGCACCTTTCTTTGAGACGTCGTTTCGCTCCATCACGATGTGGTAGGCCACGTCGACCGCGGCCTGCCACCGGCGTCTCCGCAGCAACGCTCGCATTCGAGCTGACAACTGCTGCAGAACTTCCGTGTTCGCAGTTCCCTGGTCCAGGTCGACCAGCTCGCCAACGCGGCGGCATATCGCCTGGGCCAGTCGTTCCATTACGACAGCCATTGGCACCTCCTTTCTCCGCGTGCATGGGAACTGTCGAAGCAGCGACCTACACAGTCGCACTCCGTCCCGGGCTGTACGCCCGAGAGGCTACGAGTCATGGGCGAATACAGGCCAGAGTACAGAGGCCCGTGTCCGCTGTTAGCTGACTAGGCGACTATGCCGCTGCCGCCTTTCAGGCCCGTCGGCTGCCCGGGCAACACTCCCTTCGGAGTGTGACGCGGTAGGAGCGTGCCACGCGTAAGGCACGACTGTCGGCTATTGTACTGCCCGATCCTGCCCCATCAAGAAAAAAAAGCATCCTCCTGAGAATTTTTTGACGCTCAGTCAATCTTCCACTTTACTCGCCTCCGTCCATCTGCTACGCTGCTCGCATGGCTCGGAGGACATCGCAGACATGAACTTGCGGCGGCAGATAGAGTCGCTGCGCGACGCGGCCAGCCAGCTCTCGTTGTCGGGCGCGGACGTGCGGCATTGCGAGTCTGGCATCAGGGGCCGTCTCGTCGTCCGGGCGACGGGTCCGGTCACCGACCCCTGCGAACGCTTCGAATTCACTCGGCCGATGATGGAGTTCGCGCTCAGGGGGTTCATGCGGCGGCTGCTGTGCGGGGGCGACAAGGTCCACGTCATCGAGGAGCCCTGGCGAACACGGGGCTTTCCGTTTGCGGCTGCCGAGGCCGGTCATCGATCACCGCCAATCGACGCGACGGGTCAGCTCGACGGGATCGGGCACTCCTTCATCTACGGGGGCCGCGGAGCGATCCACCAGCTTGCGCAGCTGGTGGCCGTCCCAGCGGTCGGCTATCTGTCCAGGACCGCCACCGGGGGGCCTCGCCGCCGCGAGTTCGGCTACGAGCCCATGGCGGCGCTGGGCGAGTGGGTCTACATGGTGTACGACGTCGGCATCAAGGCGGGGGACGCCGAGCTCCGCCGCTACTACCGGCTGCTGATGCCTCTCGGCCGTGGCGACCGTCCCGACGACATGGTCACGGGGTTCGAGCAGGGCGCCACCATCACCAGGGCCGAGTTCGGTCATCCACGGCTGTGGGGGGTATTCTGGGGTGCGGCAATTCGACAGGACCTCGCTTTTGGCAGGCTGGGCCTGAATCTCGTCGTGGCCTCTCGTGTCGCCCTGGACCACCTGCTGGACATGAAGCTTCGCTACCTCCCTCCGGGGCGGCCGCGGGGGGCCGTGCGTCGCTATGACCCCGCGAAGGACCGCAAACTCATGAAGGCTTGGGCGATTGCCCGGGGGAAGGCAGGGCTGAGCCGCAAGGAGTTCTGCAAAAAGAAAGGGATCGCACTGCGAGCGTTCGTCCGGGCGCAGGATCGACATCGCAAGCAGATGGTGGCCGCCGCCGAGGCTCAGTAGGACGCACCCCCCTGGGGGCTGTCAACCCCCCGTGATTTATTCCGCATCTTTTTTCTAGGCGGGTCCAGACCCGCCTTCTTCATGCGCGCAGCCCGCGGCTGGCTTGCGGAAGAAACCACTTGCTCTTCCGTTCCGCCATTTCCGTCCGCAGCCGTCTGGAACCTGGCCCTCACGCCGGCCATCGGGCGTAGGGCCTGATCCATCAGACACGGCACAACCAACCGGCCGCAGAGCGGGGCGTTGTGGGTGTCGCCGGAAGCCGGCGAATCCGCAGCGTTTCGTCCCTACGTCCGTATCGGTGATCCCCATCTGCCTCCTCCGGCCAAGAGGAGACGACGATGGGCATCGACAGCAGCACCCCCCTCCCGCAGGAAATCACCATCCTCATCACCAGCAAGGCCCGGCGGCTCGTGGGCCGGTACAGGCTCACGGAGTCCGACCAGCAGGAGATCGAGCAGAAGATCGCGCTCGAGGTCGTGCGAAGGCGGTCGACCGTCAGCCACGCGAGGGCCGAACACATGGGCTTCCTCATCTGCCTGGTCAACCACGCAATCGCCGACATCATCGCGGCCCGCAAGGCGGGCCGCCGGGACTACCGCCGCGAGGAGGGCTCGCTTGACCAGTGGGTCCGGGACGACCTCGGCAACTGGGCCCTACGCGGTGAGACGATCACCGAGGAGGAGGCCGGGCGCCGCATCGGCCGGCCGGGCACGTCGCAGGAGGAGCAGCACGACCTGCGCAGTGACCTGCGCGACGCGGCGGCCACGCTGCCGGAGGGACTCCGCGAGATATACGAGCACTTTGAAATCGAAGGCTCCGCCAGGGGCGTCGGGAAGGCCGTCGGCCGCCACCACTCCACCGTCTGCGACGCCCTCAAGCAGATCAAGGAGCACTTCGAGAAGGCCGGGCTCGATGTCTACCTGCCCAAGCCACGGCGCCCCGACCCGACAGATCCGGACGCCCGCCGGTAGGTAATCGGGGAGCCGCCAGACGAGACCGGCTCTGAAAGGAAAGGCCCATGATCGCACAAGGGTACAGGTTCAAGTTTCTGAGCGGCCCGGCTCTCCGGGAGGCCGAGAAGACGCTGC
>CAZNSB010000225.1:0-1296 GCA_964575155.1 uncultured Planctomycetaceae bacterium
TCTGCCAATCGCCGCTCCGCGGCTGGACGCGTTCCCGCAGTCACGCGGGCCTTCTCGGAATGACCAGCCGCGCAAGCGGCAATTGAGAATAGCCACCGGCGCGAGCCCCTGGTATCGTGACGGCCTCATTGGACAGAGCCCCGCAGGGGCGATTGAAGGGGAAAGCCATGGGACACACCTATTCCAACATCCTCCTCCACGTCGTGTTCAGCACCAAGGGCCGAAGGCCCACAGTCAAGACGGCATTTCGCGAACGGCTTTACCAGTACCTGGCCGGCGTGGCGCGGCACGAGTTCGGCCGGGCCCTGAAGATCGGAGGGACGGAAAACCACATCCACGGGCTTTTGTCCATGGCCACCGATGCTTCCGCGGCCGAGGCCATGCGCAAATGGAAAAGCCTTTTCTCCGGCTGGGTCCACAAGGCATTTCCCTCGCATGTGGGTTTCGCATGGCAAAGCGGCTACGGCGTCTTCAGCGTCAGTCAGTCTAATGCCCCCCGGGTGATCAAGTACATTGAGGAGCAGGAGGAACACCACCGCCGGCAGACGTTCGAAGAGGAATTCATCGCTCTGCTGAAGAAACACGGCGTGGATTACAACCCGAGATACGTGTGGGACTGAGGAGACCGTCAATTGCCCCTCCGGGGCTCCGACTCGCGCGGCCCCCCTTTCCCACGGGCTCGCGCCCGTGGCTACTGCCAATCGCCGCTTCGCGGCTACCGACCCTCGCCGCTGCGCGGCTCGCAGAGACAACGTCATCTCATGCCTTGCCCAGCTCGGCGTCTTCGCGCAACTCGTCGCCGCCGGCGCGGTCGAACTGGGCGGTGACGGGGGCGCAGGCGGCGGCAACAGCGAGTCACTCGATCACGCGCTTCCCGGCCCGGCTTCCTCCGGCAGGCGGGAGAGCACGAAATCACGCACCACCCGGGCCATCTCTGTCGCGTCCTTGGCCTCGGCCTCGGTGAGGCGTTGCGCGGCCGACAGGTCGTTGTGGGCCTTGCTCAGCCAGGTCTCGACCCATTCGGGATCAGGCGGCATAGAGCAATCTGCCCTTCTTCGCTACCGTGTAGGAAAGGGAAGACACCCACTCCTTTTGCCGTTCGAACTCCCGACGCGCGTAGACCACAAGCTCGACCGGCAGGCAGGTGCCGCGCAGGCATTTCTCGGCCGCCGCATACGGGTCCTCCCCGGTCTCGGCGTCGTCCGCCATGACGACGAGTATGTCGATATCGCTGCCGGCGCGGGCCGAGCCGGCGGCGCCGAAGTCGCTGGGCGAAACCGCCGAACGGTCGGCCAA
>CAZNSB010000225.1:1306-8157 GCA_964575155.1 uncultured Planctomycetaceae bacterium
CGCTCAAAGTCGCTCCGCCCGCACACGACCAGTTCCACCGGCAGGCGGGTGCCGTCCAGGCATTTTTCGGCCTGGGCGTATGTATTCGCGGCGCGAGCCTGCTCATCGGCGACGACAATCAGAATGTCTATGTCGCTGCCGTTGCGGGCGGCACCGGAGGCACGGGAACCGAACAGGTAAATCCTTTCCGGGTGCAGGCCACCCACCAGGCGCTGCACGATCTCATCGAGTTGCTCTCTCGTCACTGTCCTCATCGGAGCACCCGTCGCCGAGGTCCATTCTACCGCCCCCCCGCCGGCCGTCAACAGAAGCCCCGATCCGCCCTCGCAGGCCGGGCCTGCTCCTGCAGAGCAAAGGCCCGTGAACGGGTCCGATGGCCTCATCTCAGAGGTCGCGCAGCTCGACGTTCGCGCGCAGTCCGTCGGCGACGGCGGGGTCGAACTCGGCGGTGGCGGGGGTGCAGGCGGCGGCGGAGGCGGTGGCGACGGCGGCGGCGAGGCTTTCGGGGAGGTTCCGGCCGGCCCAGACGCCGGCGATGAAGGTGCCCAGGAGGACGTCGCCGCAGCCGACGGTATTGAGGACGCGCCGCGGCTGGAGCGGGGCGCGGGCGTGCCAGGCGCCGCGGCTGCTGAACAGGTAGGCGCCCTCGGCGCCGGCGGTCAGCAGGACCAGCTCGATCCGCGCGGTCAGCTCCTTCGCGGCGGCGACCCGGCGGGCGATGTCCGGCAGGGGGCGGGCGAGGAGCTGGGACAGCTCGGCGGCGTTGGGCTTGACAAGCCAGAGCGCCCGATCGGCCAGGGCGGCGAGGGCGTCGCCGGAGGTGTCCACGGCGACGCGGGCGCCGGCGGCGCGGCAGGTGTCGATCAGCCGACCGAAGTCCTCGGCGCTCATGCCCGGCGGGAGGGAGCCGCTGAAGACCACGATGCCGCCGGGGGCGACCATCAGCTCCAGCTTCGACGTCAGCCGCTTCAGCCCGCGGGCGTCCACCTTCAGGCCCACGTCCCGGATGTGCGTTTCCTGGCGGGCGAGCGGATCGACGAGGGTGATGTTCTCGCGCGTCCGTCCGGGCAGGATGAAGAACTGGTTGCGCATCAACGGGGGCTGGAGGACGGCGTCGAACTCGGCGCGGCTGTCGGCGCCGAGAAAGCCGGTGGCGATGCTCGGCGTGCCCACGGCCGCCAGGACGCGCGAGACGTTGACGCTCTTTCCCGCGCCGGTCCGGCGGACCACGCGCCCGAGCTGGTGGCCCCCCAGCCGGAAGTCCGGAACCTCCATCACCCGGTCGATCGCCGGGTTCAGCCCCACGGTGATGATGGAGGCCGCAGGTGCCATAGGCCGCTCGGACGGGTTACAGCAGGGCCGTGGAGAAGTAGCGTTCGGCCCGGTCGGGCAGGACGGTGGCGACGTTCCCGTCGATCCTTTCGGCGAGCCGGCGGGCGGCCCAGACGTTGGCGCCGGAGGAGATGCCCACCAGCAGCCCGTGGTCGCGCCCGAGCTGGCGGGTGGTCTCGATGGCGTCGGCGTCAGTGACCTCGATGACGTCGTCGACCAGGGAGACGTCCAGCACGCCGGGGATGAAGCCGTCGCCGATGCCCTGGATGGCGTGCAGGCCGGGCTCGTGCCCGAGCAGGGCCGAGACCCCCGAGGGCTCGACGGCGACGATCTGGACGTCGGGCTTTTGCTCCTTGAGGAACTTCCCGACGCCCTGAAGGGTCCCGCCGCTGCCGACGCCGGCGACGAAGCAGGCGATCTCGCCGGACATCTGCCGCCACAGCTCCACGGCGGTCCGCTCGTAGTGGCAGCGGGGGTTGTCGGGGTTCTCGAACTGCTGGGGGAGGAAGACCCTGGTGTCTTCGGCGGCGATTTGCCCGGCCCGGCGGACGGCCCCGGCGATGCCCTCGGCGTCGGGGGTCAGCACCAGCTCGGCGCCGAGGGCGGCGATGAGCTTCTTTCGCTCCTCGCTCATGCCCTCGGGCATGACGATGCGGACGCGGTAGCCCTTCAGCCGGCCGACCAGGGCCAGACCGATGCCGGTGTTCCCGGAAGAGGGCTCGACGATGACCGAGTCGCCCTTCAGGCGGCCGTCGCGCCGGGCGGCCTCGATCATGGCCAGGGCCACGCGGTCCTTGATGCTCCCGCCGGGGTTGAGGAACTCGGCCTTGGCGTAGACGTTCTCGCCGGCGAGCCTCAGCAGCGGCGTGTTCCCGATCAGGTCCAGGATGTTGTCGGTCAACATGACTGTGCCCCATTGTCCATCGCGGGTTTTACTATACGCAAAAGGTCGGCGTGGTGCCACTCTCGGCTGGTGTGGACCGAAGCTGCGAGCTCATGGGGCGGCGGCGTCCGCCTGCCAGAAGGGGGAGCCGCCGCGCTCGACCCATCGGCCCTTCTTGCCGGCGAAATCGAGTTGGCCATCGGCCCAGAGCAGCTCCCAGGCGCCGCTGTCCAGGGCGTGGCGGTAGTCGCCCAGAGCGGCGGCGAGCTGCCGGTCGCTGTAGCCGGGCAGGCTCCTGTACCTGGCGAAGCGCTGCTCCGGGGCCCCCCGGCCGGGGCGGCGGGCGAGTTCCGACTGGATGGCGGCGATGCCTTCTTCGATGGGCTGCCGGACCATGGCGGCGACGGCCGGGGCCAGTTCCGCCCGCACGGCGTGGAACATCCACGGGATGAAGTGGGTGATAACGACGGCGGCCAGCGAGGTCAGCACCCCGCCGATCTGGTGCCGGCATGGGTCGGACCCGGTGCTGACGCTGAAGGGCAGCAGGCCGGCGTGGGGCCCGACCGCCCGCAGGACGAAGCAGCCAAACCCGACGAACGTGCCCGGCTCGGTGATGGCGTTGGAGCCGATGAACGCGCACTGCATCTCGACGGGCCGGTCCGCCCGACGGCGAATCACCGCCCCCCGGCCGATCATGGGAATGGCCGGCAGCTCGACGCAGCGGCCCCCCAGGCGGACCCTCACCGGCACCGCGTTCAGGTGCCGGGAGGCCCCGGCCAGATCCGTGCTCATGAAGTGCACGTCGATGTCGGCGGCCCGGAACGCCCGGCCGAGGATGGCCTCGCGGGTGCAGCGGACGCGGGCTAGGTCGGCGAAGGCGCCGACGGCCGATCCCTCGGCCAGCTCCGAATCGGCCAGGGCGGCGCACTCGGGCGTCCAGCCCGCCCCGAGGGTGGTCCGGCTGAGGCGGCAGGAGCGGACGAGGGGGCTGGCTCCGACGCACCCGCCATCGAGGATGCTCCGCTCGATGCGGGCGCCGTTGCCGACGACGCAGCCCTTGAGCACGGAGTTCCACACGGCCGCGCCGCCGTGGACGACCGCGCCCGGGCCGATCCGCCAGCCCGGCCCGGTGAAGGCGTCTGGGGCGACCTCGGCGCCCGGGTCGATCTCGGCCGGCCCGCCGGTGCCGGCGACGGCCCCGGTGGGCACGGCCACCCGGCCCAGGGGCACGGGGTCGGTGAAGGCGAAGATCTCGGCCTCGGACTTCTGCGCCTCCAGGGCGTCGGGGGCCACGGCCAGAAGGCGGTCGATCCGGGGGTGGGTCCAGCGTCCGGCTTCCCACCGCCAGCCGAGGGGGCGTCCGCCCTCGAAGTCCCACAGCCCGTCGTGGGCGTTCAGCACGGCCCAGGTCCGCGCGATCCATCGCGGCCAGCGCTGCCGCTGAGCGGCGTACGGCAGCGAAAGGTCTACCCGGGGCTGATGCACCTGGATCGAGGTGATCGGCACAGGGCAGCCCGTGCGAGATACTCAGACGGCACCGAGGCCGGGAGGCCTCCGATAGCCGAGTGCGTGCCAGGACAGAATCCGCGGTGAATCTCGTATTTTTTGGCTTGACAGAATCGCGCGGCGGGGGTAAAGTACTCGTTGTTCTAGCCCGCTCCGGGAGCGGTGAAGCTAATTCGGCACGAGCCTGCCGAGTCAAGAAATTGAGGGTAGGAGCGAAGCTCGCTCCTTCGCACCATCCTGCCTTAGGCCGCACGGCCGAGTTCCCGCAAAACCTCAAGAAATTTTGGCAGAATTGAAATGCATGGAGCTATGGCGGTGCGCCGCTTTATCGGCGGCGAGGATAGCGAGGCAATGATTTCAACTGTTGGCCCTCATAATCACCGTCGCCGCTTGGCCGCCTGTTGTACACGCAGGGATGAGACTGACGCCGCCGATGGGAAAGGTGACCACAAGGTGAAGGGGCAAATTCATGGACAGTGCGCTGTCACACAGGTTCGTCTGTTTTCTGATATTTCTGGTTTTTCCATGCACATTACACGCCGGGATGGCGCTGACACCTCCCTACAGAGAAGCCACGCTGACGTGGGGTTCCTCTGAGTTGCACTCCGTCAACTTCGGCGTCTACCATACGGAGGAGGACTCACTTGGACGGGTCGCGATCCGCGAATGTCCGGAAGACTTCTTTGCCAGCTTCGATCCAGACGTCGAGGTGAGAGCTATGGATATTGGGACGTGGCTGGAAGGACAAGGTTATTGGTACACGGTTTACATGCGTGACCCAGGATTTTGGGTAGGCTCAGACGGCAGACGGAATATAGAGTTTACCGCGCGTGAGCTTCCGCCTGAAGATTCCAGCGGCATTATTGCGACCCTCGCGGTCTCCGGGATTATCGAGCTTACGATTGAAGGGTGCCCGCCTGACACTACGCCACCGCAAGTCGAGCCAACCTCGATTGTCGGCCATCGCAGCCCCTCGCACGTAATCACCAGCGACGCGATGTTCCAACTGGATGGGAGGGACGATTTTTCCGGGCTCGCGGCAATCGAATACCACCTTGACGGGGGTGATTGGAATTCTTATGTCCATCCAGTCTTCGTCAGACAGGACGGAAATCATGAACTGCGATACAAGGCCCGTGATTGCGCGGGGAACGAAAGCCCGGTCAGCTCGGTGAACTTCCAGGTGCAGCGCAATGTTCCTCCCCTGAGCTTTAGTGAGGCCCCCCCCGAGGCGACTGCAGCTATCTATCCCCACGCGATCATGTCAAGCGTTGCAGCTGATTTCGACGCAGACGGATGTGATGAACTTTTTGTCGGAACTTATCATAACGTCTACTGGCCCAACTGGCGCCCGCCCGCGCTTTTCGATTATCAAAACGGAGCTTTCGTGAAGGTGCAGGAGTTCTCAAGTCCGTATATGAGCACCTATAACCATGGCTTGGCTGTGGGCGATATCAACGGTGATGGATACTTGGACGTCATCCTCGGAGAAACGTACTATTGGACCGAGGGCGGAACGATGATCGGGAAAACTGGGTATGTTCTCAACGACGGCACGGGCCACTTCCTGACCGCCGGCGACCAGTACACCGAGCCGTTCTTGTTCGGCGCGGCGGCAAGCACATGGGCCGTATCCCTGGCGGATGTGGACGGGGACGGTGATCTGGACGTAATCCAGGGCAACGCTCAGTGCGTCAGGATATACGCCAATGACGGCTCCGCGCATTTCACCGAGATCGCCCCGCCTATCGATAGACACGACAACTACATCGAGATGAAAATCACACCCCTCGATATAGACTCTGACGGCGACTTAGGAATCGCGCATAAATAACATAAACGATATCTACCCATGTGGGGTAACCGTGTAGTTCCACTCACCATGAAATGTGGCTGGTGTCAATCGGACTCGGGCAAGTTGTTCGGCGGTCACCGTCTCCTTGAGCGGATACACGTGGTCGTCCAACTCGGAACGGATCTTCAAGCCGGCCGTCGTCCGGGTATTCCCGATCAGTTGAACGATCACGGCATAGTCCGTCAGCGGCCGGCCGCGCCAGTTTCGCGTGATGTGACAGAACATGCGGTGCTCGATCTTGTTCCACTTGCTCGTGCCCGGCGGAAAATGACAAACCGTCAGCCGCAAACCCAAGTCGTCAGCCAGTTCCTGCAATGCCACCTTCCACAGCCGCGTCCGGCTGCTGTTGCTCCCACCGCAGTCCGCGGTGATCAACAGTTCCTTGGCCTGCGGATAGCGCTTCCGGCCCATCTTTCTCCACCATCGCCTGATGCTCGCCGTCGCAAATCGCGCCGTGTCATGGTCGATGCCCACGCTCACCCACCCCTCGTTGCGGGTCAGATCGTACACACCATACGGAATCGCCTTCGGCATCTTGGGGTCCCGAAAGTCATGCACGCGGACCTCCTCCGGCTGGCCGCGGGGGCGCCACTCCCGCCCCGAATTCTTGAAATCGCCCACCAATTCCTTCTTTTTCGTGTCCACCGAGATCGCCGGCTGCCCCTGCCTCTGGAACGCCGTCACCTGTTCGTTGATGTGCGCGAATTGCTCGTCGCGGTCCGGGTGGGACGTTCCCTCACGTGTTTTGCGGTTCGACTGCAAACTGAACTCCTGTTCCTTCAGTTCCTTGGCGACCGTCCGCGCCCCAACTTGGAAACCTTGCTTCCGCAGTTCCGCCGCCAGCTTGGACGTGCTCTTGCACGTCCACCGCAACGCTTGCTCCGGATCGCCTCGCGCCGTCGGCTCCACCAACGCCGCCAGGGCCTTGGAGAGGCCGGGCTGCTTGTCCCGCGCGCGCTTGCGGCCGCCCCCAGGTCTGCGAACCCGGCCACCCGGCAGCGCCGCATCGCCTGCCGCCTCGGCCTCCAACTCCTTGAGGCCCTTGCTCAACGTAGCCGACGACATCCCCGTCGCCGCCATCACCGCCGCCACGCCTCCCCGCCCCATGGACCGCGCCTCGGCCGCAGCCCACAGCCGCCGGGACCGCTCCGTCAGCGCCCGCTTCAACGGTTCGTACTTGTCCCTGACCCATTGCACTACAATCTCGTCTGGCATACCCAGTACAACGGCATGCCAAGGCAAAATACTTTACTTTATTTGTGCGCGATGCCTTAG
>CAZNSB010000226.1:0-8145 GCA_964575155.1 uncultured Planctomycetaceae bacterium
GGAACGATCCCTGCCCCTGCGGGTCCGGAAAGAAGTACAAAAAATGCTGCGGGAAGGGCAAGTAGGCCCCCACCCAGCCGGTCGAGGCCGCCGCCAGAGAAAAAAACCAGGCCCGGGCGTTCGTGCCCGGGCCTTATATTCCACAGGTCCCGGCTCGCAGACGGCCGAGGCCTGGCTCCTCCCGGAAGCTCTCATCGGCCCAGAGGCGGAGGTGGTTTAGCAAGTCATGGGAATTCAGGTCCCGGGGCGGGGCGGGGCGGGGCGGGCGGAGCCGGCGGCGGCAAGGCCGGAGCAATGACGTGCTGACACATCGCGAGAATTATCTGCGGACGGCCCGGTTCCAGGGGCCCGAGTACATCCCGTGCAGCGTCTTCCTCTCGCACGCCCTGCGGGCCCTGGGCGGGGCGGAGCTGGAGGAGGTCATGGCCCGGCACGACTGGCTCTGGCCGGGCTTCCGGGCGGGGCAGACCGACTTTGCCGACTACGAGTTCCCGGCGCGCGAACGGGTCGGCGAGCTGGTCGATCCCTGGGGCTGCCGGTGGCGCTGCGCGGTCAACGGCATGGTCGGCACGGTGGTGGAGCACCCCCTGGGCGACTGGGCGGAGCTGGAGAGCCTGCCCGAGCCTTCCACCGACCCCCAGTGCGCCCAGCACGTCACCGGGACCTGGGACCAGGAGCGCCAGCGGGTCGACGCCGCCAAGCGGCGCGGCGACCTGACCAGCGGCGGGCTGTACCACGGGTTCTTCTTCATGCGGCTGACGTACCTGCGAGGCTTCGAGAACCTCATGTGCGACCTGGCCGAAGAGCCCCCCGAGCTGTACCGGCTGATCGACGCGGTCAAGGCCCAGTGCAGCCAGATCCTCCGCCGCTGGCTCCAGATGGACGTGGACCAGATCGGCTTCGGCGAGGACCTCGGCACCCAGACCGGGCCGATGATCTCGCCGGAGATGTTCGCAAAGTTCGTCACGCCGGTTTACCGGGAGCTGATGCAGCCCGCCCGAAAGGCCGGCAAGCTCGTCTATCTCCACACCGACGGCCGCGTGCTCGAACTGATGGACGAGTTCCACGCCGCCGGCGTCCATATCATCAACCCCCAGGACCTCGTCAACGGCATCGACAACCTCGCCCGCGAGGTCAAGGGCCGCTTCTGCATCGACCTGGACGTGGACCGCCAGTCGGTCGTGCCCTTCGGCACGCCGGGGGACATTCACGCCCTCGTCGAGGAGGAGGTCCGCAAGCTCGGCGACCGCGCCGGCGGGCTCATGCTCAAGATCGGCATCTACCCGCCCACCCCGCCGAGGAACGTCAACGCCGTCTGCGAGGCGTTCAGGAAGTTCCGCACGTACTTTCGGGACTGAGCGCCGGCAGGGCCGACGGGCCGGCCTACCCCGCCGGGGATTGGGTGTTTCGGGTTGCCCGCAGCGGGAAGTCCTGCGATAATTCGGCAACGGCGAATGGTGCCGGGCCCCTGACGCCGCGTTCACCATGACCGGGCAAAGGAGCAGTGTGGTGATCCGTTGGATCGGCTTGCAGATGTGTCTTGCCGTCGTCGCGGCGGCAGGGGCCGAAAGCCCGCCCCCGGAGGTCGAGGCCGCCATGGCCGAGCTGTGGCGGCGGGGGCACTGCCTGCTCAGCTCGGTGGACAGGCCCGCCGCCCGCGAGTCCGTCCTGCCCAAGGACATCGGTGCGACGCCCGTGCTCGCCCCCCGGCTGCTGGCGGGGAAGGGCGCCCTGCTCTGCTACGCCGTCGACGCACCGACGCTCTGGGCCGCCGACGACCAGGCCCTCTACCGCGCCGACGCAAAGGCCGGCAGGTTGGTCAAGCGGTACGACCGCTCCGACGGCCTGCCGGACGAGATCATTCAGTCCATCGCCGCGGGCGGGAATGCGGTCTGGCTGGCCACGCGGGGGGGGCTCTGCGGGCTCGATCTCCGGACCGGGCGGATCGCCCCCGTCGGGAACGTCCGCTTCAGCCTCGGGCGCCTGGCGGGGGGCGCCGGCGGGTCCTGGCTCGTCACCGACGCCGGCGCCTGGCGCCTCGCCCCCGGGTCGAAGCGCTGGCAGAAGCTGCCGGACTTCCCCGGGCAGGGAAAGCTCGCCCGGATCGTTCGTCACGGCTTCTGGTCGGCGTGGTGGCAGCAACAGTTGGACACGCTGATCCCGTCGATCTTCCCCGACGAGGGCGCGCTGTACGTCATCGTCGTCAACGACCTGCTGCGCTACGACGTCAAGGCCGGGCAGTGGAAGCGGATCAGCGCCCAGGCCTGGCAGGCGCTGGCGGAATGGCCGGCGGTCTGGGCCCTGACCACCACCGGCGTGTGCCGGTACGACCCGGCGACCGGGAAGTCGCAGTCCTTCCCGGCCGGGAAGGGCCCGGCGGCGGGCCGGCCGGCGGCCATGGCCGGCGCCAAGGGCGCCCTCTTTGTGGCCAGCGAGCCGGACTACGACCCCAAGGCCGGACGCTACGTCGGCGGCGGGATCAGCCGATACGACCCGTCCACGGGCGAATGGACGATCACCGAGGCCGTCGATGACGTCGACATCCGGTTCACCCGCGCGTTGTGGGCCGACGGGGACGAGGCCTGGGCCGCCTGCACCCTCTACGACAAGGTCGTCCAGCTCAGCGCCCACCCGGGAATGGCCCACGTGAAGCGCTTTCGCCCGCGCGCCTGCGGGCTCGGGCTGCTCCACTACGCCGCCGGGCGGTGGGCCCTCATCCAGGGAAAGGACCTCCCCACGGAAAGACGCTGGGTCATGGGCCAGAAAGGCAAGGTCGCCCCGGACCACGTCGCACCGAACCGCATCGACCGGCTCTGCCGGTGCGGCGGGCGCCTGTGGGGCGTCTACCGCATGGTCCCGCGGAGGTATTACTCCGGGTACTACGTCTCGGCGGGATGCCTGGCCGCCGAGAGCGGCGGGCGGTGGCGCGGCCGGTTCGACCTGCGGACCGCCCAGCTCGCCCTCACCGGCGAGCAGCCGGACCTCATGCTCATCTCCCATTCCCACGGCGTGAAGATCGTCCTGGCCGAGGGACACCCGATCGTCCTCGGCATCGAGCGGATCGCCGGGCGGGCGTGGGCCGTCTGCCAGAGCGGACTGTTCGTCCACGACCCCGCCTCCGACGAGTTCGCCCCGGTGGTCCGCGAGGGCTCCCGGATCTACTGGCAGGCGACGTCGGCGGCGGCGGCCAAGGACGCCGTCTGGTTCGGCGGGGACGGTGGGACGATCAGCCGGCTGGACCGCGCCACCGGCCGGCTGGAGCTTGTCGGCGTCGTGCCCGCCCGGAAGATCGTCTCCATGACGCCGGCCGACGACGGGGTCGTCGCCCGGACCGCCCAGGCCAAGGTCTCTCTGCCGGCGGACCTCCGCGGGGCGCCCAGGCTGCCCGCTGCGGACAGCCTGCATTGCCGCTCCGGCGGCTGCGTGGCGGGGTCGGGCGGGGGCGGGCGTGTGCGGCCGGGGTTCCGCTGCCGCAGGAAGAGCAGCTATCTGTACGAGGGCGACCGGCGGATCGGGTTCCTGAAGGGGGCGTTCCGGCCGGTGGTTCTCTGCGAGGACCCGGTCGGCAAGAAGCTCTGGCTGAGCACCCACAGCGGCGTCGCCAGCGTCCCGCTGCCCGCCGACGTGGCGAATTGACCATGGCCCCCGGCGGAGGCGGGGGGGTATCATCTCCCTCATGAAGGCGAGCCCGGCCAGGTTGAGCCGGCCGTTCCTGCTGGTGCTGGTGACGGTCACCGGGGCGACGGTGCTGGCCCTGGAGGTGCTGGGGACGCGCGTCATCGGCACGCACTACGGCAGCAGCCTGTACGTCTGGGCGGCGCTGCTGACCGTGACGCTGGTGTGCCTGGCGATCGGGTATGCCGTCGGCGGCCGGCTGGCCGACCGCCTGCCGAGGGCCCGGATGCTGTACCTGCTGGTGATGTTGGCCGGCGGGGCGGTGCTGGCGGTGCCGCTGCTGACGGGCGTGCTGGGGCCGCTGAGCGACCGGCTGGGGCTGGCGTGGGGGGCGGTCGCCAGCGCGGGGGTGATCTTCTTCCTGCCGCTGACGCTGCTGGCGATGGCCGGCCCGTACGTCATCCGGCTGCGCGCCCGCCGCGTGGAGCGCGTCGGGGCCACCAGCGGGGCGGTCTACGCCCTCAGCACCGCCGGCAGCGTCGTCGGGGTGCTCGCGGTGAGCCTCTGGATGATCCCCACGCTGGGCACGCGCACCTCCCTGCGGGTCTGCTCGGGGGTGCTGATCGCGCTGGGGGCGGTGGGCCTGACGCTGGCGACGCGCGGACGCTGGGCGGCGGCGCTGGCGGTGGCGGCGGCGGCGATTCTGGTCCGCCCGCGCGAGGCGCCCATGCCCGGCGAGCTGTTCCGCACCGAGAGCGCCTACGGCGACCTCCGCATCATCCAGCGCGACGAGCCGCTCCGGGGACCCCACCGCATGCTCCTGGTCAACGGCATCATGCAGACCGGCATGCCGCTGGACATCGGCGCGCTGCGGGCCGGAGAGGTCCTCCTCTCCGATACCTACTACCTGGAGCTGCTGCCCTACTTCCACACCGACCTAGGCGCGGGCCGGCGGGGCGTGCTGATCGGTCTGGCCGGGGGGATGTTCCCCCGCGTCATGGAGTTCTACGACATCGACTGGACGGCCGTGGAGATCGACGTGAAGGTCGCCGAGCTGGCCAAGGCCTACTTCGGTTACCGGGGCGAGATCACGTACCCCGACGGCCGGCGCCGCGCGGTGGACCTGTCGCGGTTCCCCCGGCGCGAGATGCCGGCCACGCTCGATCACCTTCACCACGCCGAGCACGAGGCCGACCGCACCAGCCGGCCGTACCGCGGGAGGGCGGTCATCCAGGACGGGCGCCGATACCTCGCCCGCCACGCCGAGAGAGTCGACTTCATCGTCCTCGACGCGTACAACTCCGACACCATCCCCTTCCACCTGATCACCCGCGAGTTCTTCGCCCTCGCCCGAAGCCGACTGACCGCCGACGGCATCCTCGCGATCAACTACATCGGCCGGCCCGAGGGGGACTTCGTGACCGAATCGCTCTTCCGCACCCTGGGCGAGGTCTTCGGGGCCGACAGGCTGAAGGCCTACCGCAGCCGTGACGAGACCGACCCGGTGCAGGTGATCACCGTGCTGGCGTTCCGCCGGCCGATGGAGCTGCTCCCGCTCTGGCGGCAGGGCGACGCCGCCGCCGGCGCCGACCGGCTCAGCTACCAGCTCAGCCGGCGCCGCGTCGAAACCGCCGGCGCCGCCGGCGCGGTCATCACCGACGACCTGAACCCGATCGACCTGGCCCGGACGCGGACCGCCCTCCAGTGGCGCCGCAAGACCATGCCGCCGACCCGGTGACCCCCGGCGCTTCCGCGTCGTTGACCGGGCCGGGCCCAACGACGTATTCTGGCCCCGCAGAGCCACGACCCGGAAGGAAGCCGCCGCATGACGGAACGGGACAGGTACCTCCAGACGCTCCTGTTCGGAAAGCCCGACCGAATCCCCTTCTCGCCCGGCGGGCCGAGGGAATCAACGCTCGCCGCCTGGCATGCCCAGGGGCTCACCGATAACGCCCACTGGCTGGACGTCCTCCGCGAGACCCTCGGCATGGACCCGCCTCCGGCCATCGACCGCCTCCGGCCGAAGGTCGATTTCCTCATGATCCCCCAGTTCGAGGAGAAGATCATCGAGCGGCGCCGGCGCACGCTCGTCGTCCAGGACTGGAAGGGCAACGTCTGCGAGATCTCCGACCGGTACGGCACGCGCCACCTCCGCAGCGCCATCGACTTCGTCACCCGGAGGTGGATCAAGTGCCCCGTCGCCACCCGCGACGACTGGGAGGACATGAAGCGGCGCTACGACCCGGAGGCCCCGGCCCGGTTCGAGGAGGGGTTCGAGGGCAAGTGCGCGAAGATCAGGGACCGCGAGCACGTTGTGCAGTACGGCGTCCACGGCCCGTTCTGGCAGATGCGGGAGTGGTGCGGGTTCGAGGGACTGTGCATGCTGATGATCGACGACCCGCGGCTTGTCGGGGAGATGGCGGCGTTCTGGAAGGATTTCGTCTCGGCCATGCTGGAGAAGATCCTCCGCCACGTCACCCCCGACGTCATCCACATCAGCGAGGACATGGCGTACAAGGAAAAGGCGATGATCTCCCCGGCCATGTGCCGGGAGTTCCTCATGCCGTGCTGGAGCCAGTGGTGCGACCAGGCGCGTTCGGCCGGCGTGCCCGTCATCGACATGGACTCCGACGGATTCATCGGCGAGCTGATCCCGCTGTGGATCGAATCGGGGATCAACGTCTGCGACCCCATCGAGGTCGCCGCCGGCAACGACATCAACGAGTTCCGCCGGCGGTTCGGGAAGAGAATGGCCTACCGCCAGGGCGTGGACAAGCGGGCCATCGCCAAGGGGCAGGAGGTCATCGAGGCCGAGATGTCCCGGCTGGAGCGGGTCGTCCGCGACGGCGGGTACATCCCCGGGTGCGATCACGGCGTCCCGCCGGACATCTCCTGGGGAAACTTCGTCGAGTACTCGCGCATCCTCGGGCGGATGACGGGGTGGCTGTAGGCGCCGCGGCTTGCGGGGCCCGGGGCGCGGGGCGCCGGCGGCGCGTCCTACTTCTTCTTCGCCAGCCGATCCACCACGGCCTCCAGGACGGCGCGTTCCAGGGCTTCGTCCCGCCCCGTGGTCTGCCAGGCCTGGTCCTGGTCGGCGGAGATGGCGGCCGTCTCCTGCGCCGGCGTGCGGTTGGGCAGCTCGTTGTCCACGGTGACCGGCTGCATCTGCCGGAGCGCCCCGACGTCCTGACGCTGGACGTTCACGCGGACGTCGGCGTAGACCTGCCCGCCCCTCTCAGTGATCCGCATCGTCGCCACCTGCCGCGCCGGGCTGACCCCGAACAGCCGATCGCGCCCGGCGTCAATGGGCTTGGGCCTGCCCGTGATCGTCCCGCCCGCCGGGTCGCTCGACTCGACGGTGAAGTGTTGGGCGAAGGCGGCCCTGCCGGCCTGGAAGGCCTCGGCGTAGCTGACGGCGCCCAGCGGCTGAGAGCTGTACCTGGGCGCCTGGCAGCCCACCCCGCCCACAGCCCCCGCCACCAGCACGACGGTCCATGTCACCTGCTTCATGATCGCATCTCCTGAAACCGTGTCCGCACGGTTAGCCTACGCTCCCGGGAGGGGCGCGTCAATGCGCTCCCGGCCCGGCCGGCGGGACTATTCCTCTCCGGGCTGGAGGATGGAGTAGTTGGGCGCCTCACGGGTGATGGTGATGTCGTGGGGATGGCTTTCGATCAGCGAGGCGTTGCTGACGCGGATGAACCGCCCCCCGCCCCGCAGCTCCTCGATGCTCTTTGCGCCGCAGTACCCCATCCCCCCACGAAGTCCGCCCACGAGCTGGTAGACGAACTCCGCCACCGGGCCCCGGTACGGCACCTGCCCTTCGACACCTTCGGGCACGAGCTTCTCACGCTGCGTCTCCTGGCCCTGGCCGTAGCGCTCCGACGAGCCGTCCACCATCGCCCCCAGCGAGCCCATCCCGCGATACACCTTGAACCGCCGGCCCTTGAAGATCACCGTCTCTCCGGGGCTCTCGTCCAGCCCGGCGAAGAGGCTTCCCATCATGACGGCGGAGGCCCCGGCGGCGATGGCCTTGGTGATGTCCCCGCTGTGGCGGATGCCCCCGTCGGCGATGACGGGGACGTGGTTCTTGTCGGCCTGGCGGGCGCAGTCGTACACGGCCGTGATCTGCGGCACGCCCACGCCGGAGACGACGCGGGTGGTGCAGATCGACCCCGGGCCGATTCCGACCTTCACGCCGTCGGCCCCGGCGGCGATGAGGTCCGCCGCGCCCCCCGCCGTGGCAACGTTGCCGGCGATCACGTCGATCTCGTGAGCCGACTTGATCTTCTCCACGGCGCGGAGGACGTTCTCGCTGTGCCCGTGGGCGGTGTCCACCACGATCACGTCGACGTCGGCGGCGATGAGCATCTCCACCCGCTCGTCGTCGTGGACGCCGACCGCCGCCCCGACCCGCAGCCGACCGCGGGCGTCCTTGCAGCTTTGTGGAAACTGGCGCAGCCGGTCGATGTCCCGCATCGTGATCAGCCCGGCCAGCCGGCCGGCGGGATCCACCAGCGGCAGCTTCTC